>NZ_JBMVFU010000014.1:0-224788 GCF_049538315.1 Nocardia sp. AB354
GCGCGCGGATGCCTCCACGCGGCTGCGGTTCGGAGTCGGGCGCGTCCTCATGCTGGTGGCGCTGCTCGTCGTCGCGATGCAATTGCTCTGGCTGCAAACGTTTTCCGCGCCCAACCTGTCGGCCGAGGCGGCCAGCCAGCGCACGGTGCATCAGACCGACTGGGCGCAACGCGGCGCCATCCTCGATCGGGACGGCCGCAGGCTCGCGTTCACCGTCGTGACCAAGAAGCTCAACTTCCGGCCGGTGGCCGTGCGCAAGGATCTGGCCGACGCGCGGGCGAAGAGCGACAAGGCGCCCGAGGTCGACAAGCGGCTGGAGGAGATCGCCAAGACGATCCACGAGAAGCTGGGCAAGGACGCGCCCCCCGAAGCGGAACTGCTCGCCAAACTGCGCAGCGACGACCAGTTCACCTATCTGGCCTACAACGTCGACTCCCGGGTCGCCGACGAGATCACCGAGAAGTTCCCCGAAGTCGGGACCGAACGTCAGGACACGCCGGTCTATCCGGGCGGCGCGCTGGCGGCCAACGTGGTGGGCGCGACCGGCTGGGACGGGCACGGCCAGGTGGGGCTCGAGGCGTCGATGGACGCGACGCTGGCCGGCACCGACGGCTCGCACACCTACGATCGCGGCTCCGACGGGGCGGTCATCCCCGGCAGCGAGCGCGACAAGGTGCCCGCGGTCAACGGCTCCGATGTCGAACTGACCCTCGACTCCGATCTGCAGTACTACGTGCAGCAGCAGGTCCAGGAGGCCAAGGACAAATCCGGCGCGCAGGACGCCTCAGCGGTTGTGCTGGACGCCCACACCGGCCAGGTGCTGGCCATGGCCAACGACAACACCTTCAATCCGGCGCAGGATCCGAAGTTCTGGGCCTCGGCCGATATCGGCAATCCGTCGGTGACCAATGCCTACGAGCCCGGTTCGGTGAACAAGATCATCACCGCGGCGGCCTCCATCGAGTACGGCCTGACCAATCCGGACGAGGTGCACCAGGTCCCCGGTGAGATCCACATGGGCGGCGTGGTCGTGCACGACGCGTGGTCGCACGGCGTGATGCCCTACACCACTACCGGCATCTTCGGTAAGTCGTCGAATGTGGGCACGCTGATGCTCGCGCAGCGAGTCGGTGAGGACCGCTTCGCGGATATGGTCAAGCGTTTCGGCCTGGGGCAGCGCACCGGTGTCGGACTGCCCGGCGAGAGCGGCGGCATCGTGCCCCCGCGCGACCAGTGGTCCGGCTCGACGTTCGCGAATCTGCCCATCGGACAGGGCCTTTCGATGACGCTGCTGCAGATGACCGGGATGTACCAGGCCATCGCCAACGACGGTGTGCGGATCCCGCCGCGCATCGTCAAGGACGTGATCGGCCCCGACGGGCACCGCACCGGCGAACCGCAGCCGGACGGCGTGCGGGTGGTGAGCCCGCAGACCGCGAGTACGCTGCGGCAGATGTTCCAGGCCGTGGTGCAGCGCGATCCGATGGGTTATCAGCAGGGTACGGGCGCTCCCGCGGCGATCGAGGGCTATCAGATCGCCGGGAAGACCGGAACCGCGCAGCAGATCGACGACAAATGCCAGTGCTATTCCAGCGATCGCTACTGGATCACCTTCGCCGGGATCGCCCCGGCCGACAATCCGCGCTACGTCATCGGCATCATGTTGAACGCCCCCGTGCGCAGCACCGACGGCAGTGGCGGGCAGTCGGCGGCGCCGCTGTTCCACAGCATCGCCTCCTGGGCGCTGCAGCGCGATCGGATTCCGCCGTCCACCGTGCCGCCGAAACAGCTTGTGCTCCAGGCGATGTAGTGGTGTGTGCGCCTGAATGTCCGGTTTCGGAACCGTGGGTGTCCGTCTGCGGCCCGCCGCACGGGCGGGTGCGGGCGCGGTGAGTCCGGGGACCCGGTGCGCGCGAGGCGGCCACGCTGCGTGGCCGTCGATCGCCCACAGGTAACCTGACTCCCCGACCCCGAATCTCGACCCGATGCACAGATGTGCGCCCACGAAAGGAGCCTGGTGCCCGTGCAGCCCAGCCCGCAGGTGCTTCGCCCCGCCGTTGCGTTGTCGACGCCGGTGCAGGCCGTTGCCGAACTGACCGGTGCGCGGCTGAACTCCGGCGACCCGGCCGGGATCGAGATCACCGGCATCGAACAGCGCTCGAACGCCGTGCAGCCCGGTGACCTGTTCGCAGGTCTGGCCGGCGCCAAGGCCCACGGCGCCCGCTTCGCCGCCGACGCCGTGGAGCGCGGTGCGGTCGCGGTGTTCACCGACGCCGCGGGGGCGGAGCTGATCGGCGAACTGGATGTGCCGGTGCTCGTGCACGACGATCCGCGCGCGGTACTGGGCGAACTGTCGGCGGCTGTGTACGGTCACCCCTCGCGGCGACTACAGGTCATCGGCATCACCGGCACCTCGGGTAAGACCACCACCTCGTATCTGGTGGAGGCGGGCCTGACCGCGGCCGGGCTGTCCACCGCGCTGATCGGCACGATCGAGACGCGGATCGCGCGGCGCGTCGATCCGAATCCGGAGGAGACCGAGGCCGGTGCGAGCGCCGCCGTCGAGTACCGCCGGGTGCCCAGCGCGCTGACCACACCGGAGGCGCCGCAGCTGCACGCGATGTTCGCGCTGATGGTGGAACAGGGCGTGCAGGCCGTGGTGATGGAGGTGTCCAGCCACGCGCTGGCGCTGGGCCGCGTGGACGGTGTGCACTTCTCCGTCGGCGCGTTCACGAATCTGTCGCAGGATCACCTGGACTTCCACGCCGATTTCGAGGACTACTTCGCCGCCAAGCGCCGGCTGTTCGTCCCGGATCCGGGCGCGCCGCAGCGACAGGTCGCGGCCGACACCTGTGTGATCTGCGTGGACGACGCCTGGGGCCGGCGGCTGGCGCGGGAGGCGGGCGGGCGCGCCCGGGTCGTCACCGTGGCGACCG
This sequence comes from Nocardia sp. AB354, assembly GCF_049538315.1. NCBI lineage: Bacteria > Bacillati > Actinomycetota > Actinomycetes > Mycobacteriales > Nocardiaceae > Nocardia > Nocardia sp. AB354. The sequence goes on from NZ_JBMVFU010000014.1 coordinate 2,937, forward strand.
CGGACTGCCCGACCGGGGAGACCGAACCGGAATGGACGGTGACCGGCGCCGCCGCGCCGGCCGACGGCGGGCAGCAGTTCACCGCGATCGGTCCCGCGGGTGAGATTTCGGCGCGGCTGCGGCTGCCCGGGCGCTACAACATCGCCAACGGCCTGCTCGCGATCGCGGTGTGCGCCGCGGCGGGCGTCGACGCGGCGGTGGCGGCCGCGGCGCTGGGCGAGGTGGATGTGCCCGGCCGGATGCAGCGGGTGAACGCGGGACAGGATTTCCTGGCCCTCGTCGACTACGCGCACAAGCCGGCCGCGGTGGAATCGGTGATCGCGACGCTGCGCCGGCATCTGCGCGACTCCGGCGGCCGCCTGGCCGTGGTCGTGGGCGCCGGTGGCGATCGCGACGCCGGTAAGCGGCCGCTGATGGGCGCCACCGCGGCGCGCGGCGCGGATCTGCTGGTCATCACCGACGACAATCCGCGCACCGAGGATCCGGCCGAGATCCGCGCCGCGATCCGCGCGGGCGCGCTGGGCATCGCCGAGGCCGAACGCGGTGAGGTGCGCGAGATCGGCGATCGGGCCGCCGCCATCGCCGCCGCCGTGGAGTGGGCACGGCGGGGGGATGTGGTGCTGGTGGCAGGTAAGGGACACGAGACCGGGCAGGAGATTGCGGGTGTGAAGTATCCGTTCGACGACCGTGAGGTGCTGGGACAGGCCCTGGAACGTAAAACGAAAGACCTGACGGTTTCATGATCGAAATGACTCTGCGGGAGATCGCCGAGATCGTCGGCGGCACGCTGCACGATGTGGGCGATCCCGCGGTGACGGTGACCGGTGCGGTCGAATTCGATTCGCGCCGAATCAATTCCGGCGACCTGTTCCTGGCCCTGCCGGGGGAGCATGTCGACGGGCACGACTACGCGGGCAAGGCCGTGGCCTCGGGTGCGGTGGCGGTGCTGGCGGCGCGGCCGGTCGGCGTGCCGGCGATCGTGGTCGAACCCTTCGCCCCCGCGGCCGGCGCGTCGGCGAATCGTTCCTATGTGCTGGCCCACGACACCGACGGCTCGGGCGCCGCGGTGCTGGCGGCGCTGGCGAAATTGGCGCGGGCGAGTGTGGACCGGCTGGCCGTCGCCGGCCTGAATGTGGTCGGGGTGACCGGTTCGGCCGGAAAGACCTCCACCAAGGACCTGCTGGCGCGCGTGCTCGCGCCGTTGGGCGCGGTGGTCGCCCCGCCCGGATCCTTCAACAACGAACTGGGCCATCCGTGGACGGCGCTGCGCGCGGGAGCCGACTCCCGCTTCCTGGTGCTGGAACTGTCCGCGCGCGGTCCGGGCCATATCAAGGCGCTGACGGAGATCGCACCCCCGCGGATCGGTGTCGTCCTCAACGTCGGCACCGCGCACCTGGGTGAGTTCGGCGGCCGGGACGCCATCGCGCAGGCCAAAGGCGAACTGGTGGAAGCGCTTCCGCCCACCGGCGTCGCGGTGCTCAACGCCGACGACCCGCGGGTGGCGGCCATGGCCGAGCGGACCCGGGCCCGGGTGGTGACCTTCGGTCAGGCATCCGGCGCGGACGTGCGGGCCACCGACATCGTGCTCGACTCCGAGGCGCGGGCGCGATTCACCCTGCACGCCAACGGGTCTCACGCCGAGGTGCATCTGGCGGTGTACGGCGAGCATCAGATCTCGAACGCGCTGGCCGCGGCCGCCGTGGCGCTGGAATGCGGTACGGATCTCGGCACCGTGGCCCGGGCCCTGGCCGGTGCGACGGTCGATTCGGCGCACCGGATGGATGTGCGGACCCGGGCCGACGGGGTCACCGTCGTCGACGACTCCTACAACGCCAATCCGGATTCCATGCGCGCCGCGCTCAAGGCGCTGGTGTCGATGTCGCGCGCCGGCGGTACGCCGGATGCGCCGCGCGGCCGGCGCAGCTGGGCGGTCCTGGGCGAAATGGCCGAACTGGGCGAGGAATCGGTCGTCGAACACGACAACATCGGACGGCTCGCGGTGCGGCTGGACGTCGACCGGTTGATCGTGGTCGGCACCGGGCGCCCGGCCCGCGCGCTGCACCAGGGCGCGGTCATGGAAGGCTCGTGGGGCGAGGAATCGATCCTCGTACCCGATATCGAATCCGCGATCGCCCTGCTGGACAACGAGATCGCGGCCGGTGACGTGGTACTGGTCAAAGCGTCGAACTCCGCCGGTCTGTGGGCGGTGGCGCAGCACGTGCTCGCATCGGGTGGGCAGGGCACGGAGGCAGCTGGATGAGGCAGATTCTGTTCGCGGCGGGGATCGCGCTGGCGGTATCGATCCTGCTGACGCCGCTGCTGATCCGCATGTTCGCCCGGCGCGGATTCGGCCAGGAGATCCGCATCGACGGCCCCGAGAGTCATCAGGCCAAGCGCGGCACCCCGACCATGGGCGGCGTCGCGATCCTGATCGGCATGTGGGCCGGATATCTGGGCTCGCATCTGATCGGGATCGGCTATCACGCCGACGGGCCCTCGGTCTCGGGTCTGCTGGTTCTCGGTCTGGCCACCGCGCTCGGCGTGGTCGGCTTCATCGACGACTTCATCAAACTGCGCAAACAGCGCAACCTGGGCCTGACCGCCGCCGGTAAGTACATCGGCCAGCTCGGCGCCGCGGTGATCTTCGGAGTGCTCGCGCTGCAGTTCCGCGGCGCGGGCGGGCGCACCCCGGCCAGCCGGCATCTGTCGTACGTGCGCGAGATCAACACCGTCTCGATGAGCGTGATCATCTTCCTGGCATTCGTCTGCCTGGTCGTGGTCGCGTGGTCGAACGCGGTGAATCTGACCGACGGCCTGGACGGCCTGGCCGCGGGTTCGATGAGCCTGGTGCTGGGCGCTTACGTGATCATCACGTTCTGGCAGTACTACCACGCCTGCGAGTTCAAGGCCGAGGCCGGCTGCTACAACGTGCGCGATCCGCTGGATCTGGCGCTGGTGTGTGCCGCGGGCGCGGCGGCGTGCGTCGGATTCCTGTGGTGGAATGCGGCTCCCGCCAAGATCTTCATGGGCGATACCGGTTCGCTGGCCCTCGGTGGCCTGCTGGCCGGATTGTCGATCACCACCCGCACCGAACTGCTCATGGTCGTGATCGGCGCGCTGTTCGTCGCCGAGACCGTGTCGGTGGTGCTGCAGGTGGCGGTGTTCCGGACCACCCGCAACCGGCTGTTCAAGATGGCGCCGTTCCATCACCATTTCGAGTTGAGCAAATGGGCGGAGACGACGGTCATCATTCGGTTCTGGCTGCTCGCCGGAATCGCGGCGGCGGTGGGTCTGGGCTTGTTCTACAGCGAATACCTCTCTCAGGTCGGGTAAGCAGCGATGGTCGAACATACTCCGCGGGCCCTGCGATCACCGGGTCCCATGCTCGAATTTCTGCGTGGCCGTGACGTTCTCGTCGCGGGATGGGGGGTGTCGGGCCGCTCGCTGATCGAGCCGCTGCGCGATATCGGCGCCCGCCCCGTCGTCACCGACGCCGGGGAGAAGGCGATGGCCGAGGCCGCCGAACTCGGCCTCGACACCGCCACCGCGGCCGAACTCGTCGAACCCGGTGCGCTGGAACGGTTCGCGCTGGTCATCACCAGCCCGGGCTGGCGGCCGGGTTCGCCGGTGCTGGTCTCCGCGGTCACCGAGGGCGTTCCGGTCTGGGGCGATGTGGAATTCGCCTGGTGGGTGGATCAGGCCCGGCTCTACGGTCCGGTGCGCAAATGGCTGGTGATCACCGGAACCAACGGTAAGACCACCACCACCCAGATGACCCACGCCATCCTGCGCGCGGCCGGATTGCCCAGCGTCGCCTGCGGCAATATCGGGCTGCCGATCCTGGACGCGCTGCGCCGCACCCCGGGACCGCAGATCCTCGCGGTCGAGCTGTCGTCGTTCCAGCTGCACTGGGCGCCGTCGGTGCGCCCGGAGGCAGGCGTGGTGCTGAATGTGGCCGAGGATCATCTGGATTGGCACGGCGGCCTCGACGCCTACGCCGCGGCCAAGGCGCGTGCCCTGACCGGACGGGTCGGCGTGGTCGGCCTCGACGACCCCGTCGCCGCCGCGCTGGCGCGAAAGTCCAAGGCGCGCCGCACCGTCGGATTCCGGATCGGGGTGCCGGCCGACGGCGAACTCGGCGTGGTCGACGGTAAATTGCTGGACCGCGCCTTCACCAAGGCCGCGATCCTGGCCGAGGTCGGCGACATCAGCCCGCCCGGACCCGCCGGTGTCGCCGACGCGCTGGCCGCGGCCGCGCTGACTCGCGCTATCGACGTGGCCCCGCAGTTCGTCAAGGAGGGCTTGGCCGAGCACAAGGTGGGCCCACATCGCGCCGCCTTCGTGCGGGAACTGGCCGGAGTCGGATTCGTCGACGATTCGAAGGCGACCAATCCGCACGCCGCGCGGTCCTCGATCCTGGCGCATCCGCAGGTGGTGTGGATCGCCGGTGGTCAGCTCAAGGGCGCCCATATCGACGATCTGATCGAGGAGGTCGCCGAGCGTCTCGTCGCCGCGGTGGTTTTCGGTCAGGACGCGCCGGTCATCGCGGCGGCAATGGCGCGACACGCGCCGGATGTCCCGGTGGTCGAGCTCGGTTCGGGTGACGATGCACAGATGAGCGGGGAACCCTCCACGGCCTCTCTGGTCGCCGAGATCGACGGCGCCGACGCGGTGATGGCCCGCGCGGTACGCATCGCCGCCGGATACGCGGGGCGCGGTGACACCGTCCTGCTCGCCCCGGCCGCGGCCTCCCTGGACATGTTCGCCGACTACACCCACCGCGGCCGCAGTTTCGTGGCGGCGGTGCAGGCCCTGGACGAGAGAGATATCGGGAGCCAGCAGTGACGAAACCGGCGCGCAAGCCCGTGGGCACCTGGTTCGGTGCCTGGCTGGCGCGCCCGCTGGCCGATTTCCACCTGGTCGTCACCATCGCCACCCTGCTCACCGTGCTCGGGCTGGTGATGGTGCTGTCGGCGTCCAGCGTGGAGGCCTACGCCGACGGCGGTTCGGCGTATTCGCTGTTCATGCAGCAGGCGTTCTTCGCGGCACTCGGCGCGGCGCTGTTCTACGTGGCGCTGCGGATCCCGATGCGCGTGCTGCGGCAGTTGTCGTTCCCGTTGTTCGCGGCGTCGGTGCTGTTGCTGGTGCTGGTGCTGATTCCCGGCATCGGTTCGCAGGTGCAGGGATCGCGGCGCTGGTTCGACCTCGGATTCGTCTCGGTGCAGCCGTCGGAGATCGTGAAGGTCACCCTGATCCTGTGGGGTGCGCACCTGCTGGCGACCCGCCGCAGCGACCAGACCGGCTACAAGGACATTCTGGTGCCGCTGGTGCCGGCCGGTCTGCTGGTCTGTCTGCTGATCGTGCTGGAACCGAACCTGTCGACGACCATCGCGGTCGGCCTGGTGCTGGTCGCGCTGCTGTGGTTCGGCGGGTTGCCGGTGCGGCTGTTCGTGACCATCGCGGTCTCGGGTGCGGTCGCGGCGGGAATTCTGGCGCTGTCGGCCGGCTATCGCTCCGATCGCATGCGCGCGTTCTTCAATCCCGGCGACGATCCGCAGGGCATCGGCTATCAGGCGCGCCAGGCGCTGTTCTCCCTCGCCGACGGCGGGATCTGGGGGCGCGGGCTCGGCCAGAGCCGGGCCAAGTGGAGTTATCTGCCCAACGCGCACAACGACTTCATCTTCGCCATCATCGGCGAGGAACTCGGATTTCTCGGATGTGCCTTGGTGCTGGGCCTTTTCGCGCTGTTCGTCTTCGTCGGCCTGCGCATCGCCGGCCGGTCGGCCGATCCGTTCCTGCGATTGCTGACCGCGGCCGCGACCACCTGGATCACCGGGCAGGCGCTGATCAACATCGGCTACGTGGTGGGTCTGCTGCCGGTGACGGGCCTGCAATTGCCGCTGGTGTCGGCCGGTGGTTCGTCGCTGGCGATCACGTTGATGATGTTCGGCCTGATCGCGAGCGCGGCCCGGCACGAACCCGAGGCGATCGCCGCGTTGAAGGCCGGGCAGGACGGGCGGTTCAGCCGGTTGCTGCGGCTGCCGATCCCGGAAACCTACGCACCCGCTCGCGCCGGCCGGGCCCGCGCGGTCTCCGGCCCGCGCCGGCGGGAACTGCCGCCGGCGCGCAAGCGGTCGGACAAATCCGGTCGCTCGCGCGGCGCGGGCACGTCCCGCGGGGCCGCTCAGGCGCGGGGTGGGGGTGCGGCGATACCCCGGCGGTCGATAGATTCGGATTCGGCACGACGACGCAGCGCCGACGCCGGACGGCGGGAGGCGCGTGGAGCGTCGTCGTGGCGCACGACCCGGGCCTGGGAGCCCAGCTATCCGATGACACATGCGAGAGAACGAGGTAATTCGAGGTGACAACCGGCGAGAGCGGCGGCACGACGGGTTCCGGGCAACGGACGCTCTCGGTGATCGTCGCCGGTGGGGGCACGGCCGGGCATATCGAACCCGCGATGGCGGTCGCGGACGCACTGCGCCGGCTGGATCCCTCGATCCGGATCACCGCACTGGGCACCCAGCGCGGGCTGGAGACGACGCTGATCCCTGAACGCGGCTATCCGCTGGAGCTGATTCCGCCGGTCCCGCTGCCGCGTAAACCCACCGTCGACCTGCTGCGCCTGCCCGGCCGGGTCCGCGCCGCGGTCGCCCGCACCCGCGCGGTGATCGACGCGGTCGAGGCCGATGTGATCATCGGATTCGGCGGCTACGTCTCGGTGCCCGCCTACCTCGCGGCCGGTGGGGGAGTGCTGCGGCGCTCGCGCCGGGTGCCGCTGGTGGTGCACGAGGCCAATGTGAAGGCCGGGATCGCGAACAAGCTCGGCGCCCGCCGCGCGGCGCGTGTCCTCGCCGCCGTGCCGAATTCGGGTGTGCACGCACGTGGGCGCGCCGACGCCGAGGTGGTCGGAATTCCGGTGCGCGACTCGATCGCCACCCTCGACCGGGCCGGATTGCGCAACCAGGCCCGCGACCACTTCGGCCTGCCCCAGCAGGGGCCGGTGCTGCTGGTCTTCGGTGGCTCCCAGGGCGCGCGCCGGTTGAACGAGGCGGTGTCCGGCGCGGCCGCGCAACTGCTGGCGGCCGGTATCTCGGTGCTGCACGCGCACGGTCCCAAGAACACCCTCGATCTGGAGGGCATCGATACCGAATCCGGTCGCGACGGCGCGAAATACGTTGCCGTGCCGTATCTGTCGCGGATGGATCTGGCCTATGCCGCCGCCGACGCCGCGGTGTGCCGCTCGGGCGCGATGACCGTGGCCGAGGTGTCGGCGGTCGGCCTGCCGGCGTTCTACGTGCCGCTGCCGCACGGCAACGGCGAGCAGGAGTTCAACGCCCGCCCGATCGTCGCGCAGGGCGGTGGCAGAATCGTCGCCGATGCGGAGATGACGCCGAAGTATGTGATGGACGAGGTGATCGCGCTGCTCACCGACCCGGCCGCGCTGACGAACATGTCGGTCGCCGCCGCCGGTGCCGGACATCGCGACGCCGCGGATACGGTGGCGCGAATCGTGCTGGAGGTGACCGGACGGTGACCGGAGGAAACGAGACGGCCGCAGTGGGAGCCGCGGACCCGGTGAACCACACCGGGCAGGCTCCCGCCGAACTGCCGGAACTGTTGCGGCGGGTCCACATGGTCGGCATCGGCGGTGCCGGCATGTCGGGGATCGCGCGGATTCTGCTCGCCCGCGGCGGCGAGGTGTCGGGCTCGGACGCCAAGGAGAGCCGCGGCGTGCTGGCGTTGCGGGCACGCGGGGCCCAGGTCCGCATCGGCCACGACGCGAGTGCGCTGGATCTGCTGGAGGGCGGCCCGAGTGCGGTGGTCACCACCTATGCCGCCATCCCGAAGACGAATCCCGAACTGGTCGAGGCGAATCGGCGCGGTGTGCCGGTGCTCATGCGTCCCACGGTCCTAGCGGAACTGATGCGCGGCCACCACACCCTGCTGGTGTCGGGCACCCACGGCAAGACCTCCACCACCTCCATGCTGGTCGTGGCGTTGCAGCACTGCGGCTTCGATCCGTCGTTCGCCGTCGGCGGTGAGCTGAACGAGGCGGGCACCAACGCCCATCACGGCACCGGCGGTTATTTCGTGGCCGAGGCCGACGAGTCGGACGGCTCGCTGCTGCAATACGATCCGGACGTCGCCGTGGTCACCAACATCGAATCCGATCATCTGGATTTCTTCGGCTCCGACGAGGCCTACGTCCAGGTGTTCGACGACTTCGTGGCCCGACTGGTCCCCGGCGGACTGCTCGTGGTCTGCCTGGACGACCCCGGCTCGCTGGCACTGGCCCGCCGGGTCGCCGAGCGAGTGGCGGCCGGAGAACTCGATATCCGGGTGGCCGGCTACGGCTCGGCGGAAACGGTCGACGTGCCGGTGCCGATGCAGGCCCGGCTGGTGGCCTGGGAGCCGCGCGACGTGGGCGGTGTGGCCACGGTGCACCTGGGCGACGAACCTGCGCCGCGCACGCTGCGCCTGTCGGTGCCCGGCCGCCATATGGCCCTCAACGCCCTCGCCGCGCTGCTCGCCGCCCGCGACGCCGGGGCCGACGTGGACGAAATCCTGCAGGGCCTGGAGGGATTCGGCGGCGTACACCGGCGCTTCCAGTTCGTCGGCCGGGAGAACGGGGTGCGGGTCTTCGACGACTACGCCCACCACCCGACCGAGGTGCGGGCCGTGCTCGGCGCGGCGGCCGAACTGGTCCGCCAGGAGGCGGCCGACGGCGCCCGCTCCCGGCAGGGGCGGGTGATCGTGGTGTTCCAGCCGCATTTGTACAGCCGCACAGCCACCTTCGCCGAGGAGTTCGGCGCCGCGCTGTCGCTGGCGGACGAGGTCGTGGTCCTCGACGTCTACGGCGCCCGCGAGAAGCCGCTGCCCGGGGTCAACGGCGCACTGGTGGCTCAGGCGGTCACCAAACCCGTGCACTACCAACCGGATATGTCGCGGGTGGGCCGGCAGGCCGCGAGCCTGGCGCGTGCGGGGGACGTGGTGATCACCATGGGAGCCGGCGACGTGACGATGCTCGGCGGGCAGATTCTGGACGGACTGCGGGTACGCCCGTCGACGGGACGGTGAACACGGCGCCCCCGCCCGGCGGTGCCGGCCGGAGAGGGAGGTGGACATGACACGCCGCGCGACGATCGACGAGTCCGATCCGGACGCCGAGGACGAGTTCGCGGACGGCGACAACCGTCTCCGCCGCGCCGGGACCCGCGCGCGGCTGCCCTTCGACGGCCGGTGGCGGCGAATCCTGCTGTGGGGCGCGCCGATCGTGGTCGTGGTGATCGGGCTGCTCGTGGTCGCCTACTTCACTCCCGCGCTCTCGGTGCGCACCGTGCAGGTCGAGGGGGCGTCCGCGGTGCCCGAACAGGATGTGCGCGCGGTGCTGCAGATCCCCGGCGGCCGCTCCATGCTGCGCATCGACACCGACGCGATCGCGCGCCGGGTCGCGTCGCTGCCGAAGGTGCGGGCGGCGCGGGTCCAGCGGGTGTTTCCGTCCACGGTGCGGGTCACGGTGGACGAGCGCGCCGCGGTGGTGTTCTTCGACAGTCCGCAGGGACCGCATCTGCTCGACGCCGACAGTGTCGAATTCGCGATCGAACCGCCGCCGCCGGGCGTCGCGAAGCTGGTCACCGACCACCCCGGCAGCGCCGATCCGGTGACCCGGGCCGCGGTCGCGGTTCTCGACGCCGCCCCGCCGGCGCTTCGTGCGCAGGTGGGAGAGGTTGTGGCGCGGTCGGTTTCGGATATTGAACTGAAGCTGCGCGACGACCGTACGGTGGTCTGGGGCGGTGCGGACGACTCCGAACGCAAAGCCGCGGTGGTGCTTCCGGTGCTGACGCGCCCGGGAACGGTATTCGACGTTTCGAGTCCCGATCTGGTAACGGTAAGATAGTGACACTCGTTGTGCCGTTGCGGTTTTCGACCGGCGGCCGGGAGTCGATGGCCGTGCGTGATGGCCGTGGCACCTGGGCCCGTCCGGGTGCCGCAGTCGCGTGCGGGGCCGGTGAATCCGCGGTCGTGCGGATATCGAGACTCGATCTCGGTGTTTGCTGCGGCCGTTTGCGGTACCATGCCCGACGGGCTCGGACGAGACGGATCACACAAGATTCTGACCCTCGTGTCGGCGCGCCTGCGCACGGATCGCGACGGGTGCGAATAGCGTTCCGCACCAGTCGGATACTTGACATAACGCCAACCCTATGGTTCAGGTTTAGGGTTTGTTCGAGTGAAACCCCGGGCGGACCGGGGACCTCGAATCGGCGCTCTGCCGAGAATCCGAAAACGACAGGCTTTGGATCGAAGGAAGGCGAGAGCCCATGACGCCCCCGCACAACTACCTTGCAGTGATCAAGGTCGTCGGTATCGGCGGCGGCGGCGTGAACGCCGTCAACCGGATGATCGAACAGGGACTCAAGGGAGTCGAGTTCATCGCCGTCAACACCGACGCGCAGGCACTGCTGATGAGTGATGCGGACGTCAAACTCGACGTCGGCCGCGAACTCACCCGCGGTCTCGGCGCCGGCGCGGATCCCGAGGTGGGCCGCAAGGCCGCCGAGGACCACAAGGACGAGATCGAAGAGGTGCTCAAGGGTGCCGACATGGTCTTCGTGACGGCCGGCGAGGGTGGCGGCACCGGTACCGGTGGCGCGCCCGTGGTGGCCTCGATCGCCCGCAAGCTGGGCGCCCTGACCATAGGTGTGGTGACGCGGCCGTTCTCCTTCGAGGGCAAGCGGCGCAGCAACCAGGCCGAGGCCGGTATCCAGGCACTGCGCGAATCCTGCGACACCCTCATCGTGATCCCGAACGACCGGCTGCTCCAGCTCGGCGACGCGGCGGTGAGCCTGATGGACGCCTTCCGCTCCGCCGACGAGGTGCTGCTCAACGGTGTTCAGGGCATCACCGATCTGATCACCACCCCGGGTCTGATCAACGTCGACTTCGCCGACGTCAAGAGCGTCATGTCCGGCGCCGGTTCGGCCCTGATGGGCATCGGCTCCTCGCGCGGCGAGGGACGATCCGTGAAAGCCGCGGAGGCGGCGATCAATTCGCCGCTGCTGGAGGCGTCGATGGACGGTGCGCACGGCGTGCTGCTGTCGATCGCGGGTGGATCGGACCTCGGTCTGTTCGAGATCAACGAGGCCGCCTCGCTGGTGCAGGAGGCCGCGCACATCGAGGCCAACATCATCTTCGGCACGGTGATCGACGATTCGCTCGGCGACGAGGTCCGGGTCACGGTGATCGCCGCCGGCTTCGACGGGGGCACCCCGGCCCGGCGCATCGAACCGGCGGGCAGAACGAATATCGGCGCGGGCCGAGCCGGAGACATCGGCCAGTCCACTACCCGCCGCGAGTTCGGCAGCACCCGCCAGCCGGAGCCCGAGCGCACGGCCGACCCGACGCCTGCGCGTGGCCCGGCCCCGTCCTACGAACCGCGCCCGGTCGCCGAACCGACCATCGCGCACAACAGCCGCTCACACATTCAGATGCCGGACGAGGACACCGACGACGTCGACGTCCCCGATTTCATGCGCCGGTAGCAGACGCCGATCTCGCTGCCCCCTCCGACGTTTCGGAGGGGGCAGCGGCGTTTCCGGCCCGTGGAGGCCGATCGAAACCCTGTGTGCCACGGAAATTCCGGTGGTCCGGCACCGGGCAGGGTCTGGTGTGGGTCGTCGGGTGTCGCCGTCGATGTCCCGGGGCGACGACGTGTGATACCGGACACCGCGAGGGGAGCCGTCCCACCCGGCGGTGGTGAACGCGGCGATCTCGTGTGGCGGCACTGTCGTGTGCATGAACTCGCACGCCGTGGGTACTTCGGCGGTCATGCTCGCGCTGTGCCCCGTTCCGTCGCCTCGCCACATCCGTTCCGGATCACTCGGCGGCGGGCTCGACTCCGAACCGGCGCGGCCTATTAATCTCGGAGATATGACACAGGCTTCGGTTCGGACGCGACGGGTGACGACCACGCGGGCCGGTGGGTTCTCGGTGGCGCCCTACGACTCGTTCAACCTGGGCGACCACGTCGGCGACGATCCGGAAGCCGTGCGCCGCAACAGGATTCGACTCGCGGAGGGCATCGGCCTGCCGCCCGGCCGCCTGGTCTGGATGGAGCAGGTGCACAGCCGCAACGTCGAGATCGTCGACGGCCCGCGCGCCGAACCGGTTCCGGTGACCGACGCGCTCGTCACCACCGTGCCGAATCTCGCGCTGGTGGTCCTCACCGCCGACTGTGTCCCCTTGCTGCTGTCCGACGACGAGGCCGGTGTGATCGCGGCCGTGCACGCCGGACGCGTCGGCGCCCGCATCGGCATCGTGCCGAAGGTCCTCGAGGCGATGATGTCGGTCGGCGCCCAGCCGCACCGCATCGGCGCCTTCCTGGGACCGGCCGCCGGCGGCGAGGACTACGAGGTGCCCGCCGCCATGCGCGACGATGTGGAGGCCCATCTGCCCGGCAGCGCCACCACGACCCGGCGCGGTACGCCCGGGCTGGACCTGCGAGCCGGCATCCGCCGTCAGCTGGAAGCGGCCGGGGTCGGCGCGGTCGCGGTCGATCCGCGCTCCACCATCACCGACGAAACCCTGTTCAGCCACCGCCGCGGCGCGCCCACCGGCCGCATCGCCGGGGTGATCTGGATGGAGGGGGAGCGGTGAATCACGCCGAATCCGAGGTCGGCACAACAGAATCCGGGCCGGGGATGCCACAGTCTCGGGAGGCCGAGCTCGCCGCCGCTCTCGCACGCCTGGAAGATCGCATCGATGCCGCGTGCCGCGCCGCCGGGCGCGATCGGGCCACCGTCCGGTTGCTGCCGGTGACCAAATACTTCCCGGCCTCCGACGTGGAGATCCTGTATCGGCTCGGCCGGCGGGAATTCGGCGAATCGCGGGAGCAGGAGGCCTCCGCCAAGGTGGCCTCATTAGGCCATCTGGCGCAGATGCGCTGGCATATGATCGGCCGATTGCAGCGCAACAAGGCGAAATCGGTTGTGCGCTGGGCCGATACGGTGCACTCGGTGGATTCGGAGCGTCTGGTGAGGGCCCTTGACACCGCCACGGCGGCCGCGCGTGCGGACGGAGCGCGCGCGGATCCGCTGCGTGTGCTACTGCAGGTGAGCCTGGATCGCGATCCGGCGCGCGGCGGCGTTGTCCCGGATGATCTCCGGGCGCTCGCCGATCAGGTCGCGAAATCCGAGAATCTGCAGCTCGCGGGCCTGATGGCGATTCCGCCGCTGGGCGCCGACCCGGATCCGGCCTTCGCCGAACTGGCCGGTCTGCATCGCACGCTGCTGGCCGCGCATCCGGGCGCGACCGAGTTGTCGGCGGGCATGTCGGGCGACCTCGAGGCCGCCATTCGACACGGGTCTACCTGCGTGCGTGTCGGTACTGCTCTGATGGGCGCGCGACCGATAACCTCGCAGTAGCAAAGAAACCTCATCAGTCACATTCGAAACATATGCTTGGGGCTGACGAGGTCTGAGCAGGACTTCAACACCCCAGGTCAGTCGGGGCCGTAGGAAGGTCGACCAGGATGAGCGAGCGTAGCGAGCGAGACATCAGCGCAGCCACGAGCATGCTCGTGCTGGAGCCCAGCGTTAGTGAGGTGGGAGCATGAGTACGCTGCACAGGTTCAAGGCCTACTTCGGCATGGTCCCGCTCGAGGAATACGAAGACGACTACGTCGACGACCGTGGCCCTCGGGGTATCGACGACCGTGGTCCGCTGGGTGCGGACGACCGCGGTGTGCGCCGCTCGCGTTTCGACGACGATCCGTACGACGCCGGGCGCTCGCGTTTCGGCGACGACCGCTTCGCCGACGATCCGGGCTACCCGGAGCCGGCCTACAAGGCGCCCTATCAGCCCGGCTACACGGTGCCGCGCCGCTCGGAGTTCGCCGACGAGTCCTATTCCGACGACCGTTACGAGCCCCTGCGCCGCCCGACCCGGATCGAATCCGCACCTTCGGGCCGCTCGCGCGGGCTCGGCGGTGGCACTCCGATGGTGCGTGGCACCACGCACGGTGCGCTGGCGGTCGATCCCGAGGCCGAACGGCGGATGGAAGAGCGGCGGATGGAGGAGCGCGCCCGGTTCGAGCCGGCTCCGCGCCGCGCCCCCGTCTTCGAGGACGGAGGTCCGTTGTCCAAGATCACGACACTGCGTCCGCGCACCTATGCCGAGGCCGCGATCATCGGCGAGCGTTTCCGTGACGGTACGCCCGTGATCATGGACCTGGTCGAAATGAGCAACGCCGACGCGCGCCGCTTGGTGGATTTCGCCGCCGGATTGGCGTTCGCGCTGCGTGGTTCGTTCGACAAGGTGGCCACCAAGGTGTTCCTGCTCTCACCGTCGGATGTCGATGTATCGGCCGAGGAGCGCCGGCGCATCGCCGAAAACGGCTTCTACAACCAGAAATAAACCCCGAACCGGGTGCCGCGGCGCGGCGGCGGCCCCGGTCGGGTGAGCCGCGTGGGGGGAAAGGACGCCGGATGCACGGCGCGGGGAGTTTGCAGGACACCGAATCTGAGGCAAAGTGGACAGGTGGCCTTGTTTCAGGTGCTGTATGTACTCCTGTTCCTCTTCTGGCTGTTGCTGATCAGCCGAGTGATCGTCGAGTTCATCCGCAGCTTTGCGCGCGACTGGCATCCGCGGGGGTTCGTCGCCGTCGTTCTGGAGGCGATCTTCACGATCACCGATCCGCCGGTGAAACTGTTGAGGCGCCTGATACCTCCCGTGAACTTGGGGGGAATTCGACTGGATCTGTCGATTATGGTCCTGCTTTTCATCGTGTTCATTCTGATGTCCATCGTCAGCAGGCTCGGGCAGCCGATAGCTCCGGTGTGACAGAATGGGCCGAGAAGAAGAGCTTGCTAGAAGATCTACGCTAGATCTCCGTACGAAGCGCGAAGGGATCCTTCCATGCCGCTGACTCCAGCCGATGTGCACAACGTCGCGTTCAGCAAACCGCCGATCGGGAAGCGCGGCTACAACGAGGATGAAGTCGACGCCTTCCTCGACTTGGTCGAACAGGAGCTCTCGCGCCTCATCGAGGAGAATGCGGACCTGCGCCAGCGGGTTGCTGAGCTGGATGCCGAATTGGCGGATGCCAAGAAGTCGCGTCCCGCGCCGCAGGCGGTGAAACCCGCGCCGCCGCAACCGGAACCGCCGAAGCCCGCGCCCGTCGCGCCGCCGATGCCGGTGCAGGCCGCCGCGCCGGTGGCTCCCAAGGACAACTCCGCCGCGGATGCGAACCTGCAGGCCGCGAAGGTGCTGAGCCTGGCGCAGGAAATGGCCGACCGGCTCACCACCGACGCGAAGGCCGAGGCCGAACAGCTGCTCTCCAACGCCCGGGCGAATTCCGAGCGAATGGTCAGCGAAGCGCAGACCCGCTCGGACGCGATGGTCGGCGAGGCGCGGCAGAAGGCCGATTCGCTGCTGTCGGACGCGCAGACCCGGTCCGACAGCCAGCTGCGCCAGGCCAAGGAGAAGGCCGACGCCCTGCAGGCCGACGCCGAGCGCAAGCACACCGAGATCATGGCCACCATCACCCAGCAGCGCAGCGTGCTGGAGAGCCGCATCGAGCAGCTGAAGACCTTCGAGCGCGAGTACCGGGTGCGCCTGAAGTCCTACCTGGAATCGCAGCTCGAGGAGCTGGAGAACCGCGGTTCGGCCGTTCCGGTCGACGGTGGCGAGGCCTTCGAGGCGGTATCGAACAGCCACGGTCCGGCGTCGTACGCCAAGGGTGGCAAATAGCTCGTCCCGGGTGCCCGCCACCCCGCCGATACGCGGGGTCCGGCGTCGCATGCCGCTGTGTGGTCGTAGTTCTGCCGAGCCGCCCGGCCCCTCGGGGGCGCTGCGGCCCGCCCTGCCCGCCTAGGGGGTGACCATGCTCGTTCTGACGCTCGTCCTGGCCGCGATCGGCTTCGCCCTGTTGGTGACGGCGTTGACGACCGGATCGGTGATCTGGGCGTGGGGTTGCATCGTCGTCTGCGTGATCGGTGCGATCCTGCTGCTGGTCAGCGCGCTGGCCATGCGTGAGCCCGAGGACGGCCCGCAATCGCGTCCCGGCCGTCATGCCAAACGCTGAGCGGGCACGGGTGCGGTGAACGGGGTGGGGAGCAGGGCACGGAAATAACGTTGCCCGCACTGGCTACAATCAAACCTGTAGATCGGCAGTGATCCGGCCATCACCGGGGAGCCTTCGGAAGAACGGCGCCCACCGGCGCCCAGTAGAACCGAACGGGTGAGCCCGTCACAGCTCGCAACGAGAGGTCCGCCCGCCGGAACATCCGGCCGGACAAGCGGGGTGGTACCGCGGCAGCGGCGCACAGGCGCCGACGTCGTCCCCGTGCCCACCGACTGCGCCGAACGAGCGCACTGGCACGAGGGAGACCACAGCCGCCATGGCGGACGAGACATCCACCCGCAACGCCTATCCCCGCGTCGACTTCACCGCCGCGGATGCCGGCTCGCGGCAGGGCGCGAGCGTGTCGTTCCCGGAGCTCGAGCGCCGGGTGCTGGACTACTGGGCCGCCGACGACACCTTCCGTGCCAGCATCGACAACCGCGCAGTGTCTTCGCCGGCGTCCGCGGGGCCCTCCGTGGTTACGCAGGCTGCCGCCTCCGGGCCCGTCGCTACCGCCGAGGGGTGCGACGAGTTCGTCTTCTACGACGGGCCGCCGTTCGCCAACGGTTTGCCACATTACGGACATCTGCTCACCGGATATGTGAAGGATTTGGTTCCGCGGTTCCAGACGATGCGCGGTAAGCGCGTGGAGCGGCGCTTCGGTTGGGACACGCACGGATTGCCCGCGGAAATCGAAGCGGAGAAGCAACTCGGTATCACGGACAAATCACAGATCGATGCGATGGGCCTCGCGGAATTCAATGCCGCGTGCAAATCCTCTGTGCTTCGTTACACCAATGAGTGGCGTGACTATGTGACACGCCAAGCGCGGTGGGTCGACTTCGACAACGACTACAAGACCCTCGATCTCGACTTCATGGAGTCGGTGATGTGGGCGTTCAAGTCGCTGTACGACAAAGGTCTTGTCTACCAAGGCTTCCGGGTGCTGCCCTACAGCTGGTACGAGCAGACGCCGCTGTCGAACCAGGAGGCGCGCCTCGACGACGCCTACCGGATGCGCCAAGATCCGGCGGTCACCGTCGACATGCTGCTCGAGGTCGCGGCCGATCATCCGCTGCACGAGCTCGACGGCGCCAACGCGCTGATCTGGACCACCACGCCGTGGACGCTGCCGTCGAACCTGGCGATCGCGGTCCACCCCGACATCACCTATGCCCACGTACGCGGCAAGGACGGTAAGCGCTACGTGCTGGCCACCGAGCGGGTCTCGCACTACGCCCGGGAACTCGGCACCGCCGACGACGGACTCGAGGTGCTCTCGGAGCACTCGGGCGCGGCGCTGGCAGGCCTGCGCTATCGTCCGCCGTTCGACTTCTTCCTCGGCCACCCCCACGCCCACCGCGTGCTGAACGCCGACTACGTGACCACCGACTCCGGAACCGGCGTGGTGCATCTGGCGCCCGCGTTCGGTGAGGAGGACATGGACGTCGCCTCCGCCAACGGGATCGAGGTCGTGCAGCCGCTCGACGCCGGCGGCAAGTTCACCTCGATGGTGCCGCCGTACGAGGGCCTGATGGTGTTCGACGCGAATCCGGTCATCATCAAGGACCTCAAGGCCGCCGGAAAGCTGTTGCGGCACGAGACGATCGAACACTCCTACCCGCACAGCTGGCGATCGGGTCAGCCGCTGATCTACATGGCGGTGCCCTCGTGGTTCGTGGCGGTCACGAAGTTCCGCGACCGCATGGTGGAGCTGAACCAGCAGATCACCTGGGTGCCCGAGCACATCCGCGACGGCCAGTTCGGCAAGTGGCTCGAGAACGCGCGCGACTGGAACATCAGCCGCAACCGGTACTGGGGTGCGCCGATCCCGGTGTGGATCTCCGACGATCCGGCCTACCCGCGGGTCGACGTGTACGGCTCACTGGACGAGCTGGAACGCGACTTCGGCGTGCGCCCGGCGGATCTGCACCGGCCGGGCATCGACGAGCTGGTGCGCCCGAACCCCGACGACCCCACGGGGAAGTCGATGATGCGGCGCACACCCGAGGTGCTCGACTGCTGGTTCGAGTCGGGGTCGATGCCCTACGCGCAGGTGCACTACCCGTTCGAGAACAAGGAATGGTTCGAGGGCACGCCCGATCGCCCGGCGCACAGCCCGGGTGACTTCATCGTCGAGTACAACGGGCAGACGCGCGGGTGGTTCTACAACCTGCACGTGCTCTCGACCGCGCTGTTCGACCGGCCGGCGTTCAAATCCGTTGTGGCGCACGGCATCGTGCTCGGCGACGACGGATTGAAGATGTCCAAGTCCAAGGGCAACTACCCCGACGTCAACGAGGTGTTCGACCGCGACGGCTCCGATGCCATGCGGTGGTTCCTCATGGCGTCGCCGGTGCTGCGTGGCGGCAACCTGATCGTCACCGAGCGCGGCATCCGCGAAGGCGTGAGCCATGCGCTGCGGCCGCTGTGGAACGCGTGGACGTTCCTGCAGCTCTACGCCTCGAAACCCGGTGTGTGGCGGACGGATTCGGCGCATGTGCTGGATCGCTACATCCTGGCCAAACTGGCCGCGGCCCGCGATGTGATGACCGAGGCGCTCGAGGTCTACGACATCGCCGCCGCCTGCGACGAACTGCGTTCGTTCGCCGACGCGCTCACCAATTGGTATGTGCGCCGGTCTCGTTCGCGGTTCTGGGAGGAGGACCGCGACGCCATCGACACCCTGCACACCGTGCTGGAGGTCACCTGCCGGCTGGCCGCCCCGCTGCTGCCGCTGATCACCGAGGTGATCTGGCGTGGGCTGACGGGGGAGCGGTCGGTACATCTGACCGACTGGCCGGGCGAGACCGAACTGCCACGCGATCCGGAACTGGTGTCGGCGATGGACGAGGTGCGGTCGGTGTGCTCGACGGTGCTGAGCCTGCGCAAAGCGCAGAACCTGCGGGTGCGGCTGCCGCTGTCCGAGGTCACCATCGCCGCGCCCGATGCCGAGCGGCTGCGTCCGTTCGCCGATCTCGTGGCCGACGAGGTCAACGTCAAGAAGGTGGACCTGACCACCGATGTGGCCGCCCACGGCCGGTTCGAACTGGTCGTCAACGCCCGCGCCGCCGGTCCGCGGCTGGGCAAGGACGTCCAGCACGTGATCAAGGCGGTGAAGTCCGGACAGTGGCGCGAGGACGACGGTGTGGTCAAGGCGCTGGTCCCCGGCCACGACGACGGCATCGCGCTGCTGCCCGAGGAGTACACCCAGCGCCTGGTGGCGGCCGAACCCGAATCCACCGCCGCTCTGCCCGGCAATGCCGGCCTGGTGGTGCTGAATTCGGAGGTCACCGAGGAACTCGAGGCCGAGGGCTGGGCCCGTGACCTGATCCGCGACCTGCAGGAGACCCGCAAGTCGCTGGGCCTCGACGTCTCCGACCGCATCACCGTGGTCCTGGAGGTGCCGCAGGAGCGTGCGGAGTGGGCGCGGACCCACCGTGACCTCATCGCCGGAGAGATCCTCGCCACCGCACTCGATTTCGGCGCGGCGGGCGCCGGGGCTGCCGACGTGGTCGGTGGTGTACGCGCGGCGATCGCCAAGGCCTGAGTACGCGCGCGAGTCGCGAAACGAGCCCGGTCCGCTTCTGGCGGACCGGGCTCGTTCGCTACCGCGCTGCGAATTTCTGCCCGCCTAGGGGAAAGGGCGGGTGCGAGATCGATGAGCCGCGTGGGCAGGTCGCGTCCGCTGTCAGGTCGGGGTCGGTCCCACGTATACCCAGCTAGACGGGGGTTACACATGGCCGTGGCGGGCGGCGACAGGTGCGAGCGGGGTGGGCGATACGCCGATTCCCGGTATGACCTGGGGTGTGTCCTGTGAGGCCGGAGCGGATCACGGTTGCGGATTGGCACTTGTGGTGTGCATGTGACTTGCGCTAAAACAGCTATGTCACAGCAACCGTCACTCTTTAGTTGAGCTTAGGTGTTTTTCCCGGATCGACCCCCGCTGAAAACTGCACTACCAGGTAGTTGACCGGCTGAGATGCCCGTGGGGAAGCGGCCATCCCAAGTCCATGCTGTGTGCTGTGTAATCGCCGGTCGGCGTGCCGTGGTGGCTACATGTAATGAAGGGCGAGCACATGGCACCGTCATCCGTGCGCGGATCCTCGCGCCGCAGATCCACCCGCTATCTCCTGGCCGCGATCGCCGCGGCCGTCTCCGTATCGATCTGGGCGGGTCCGGCCACCGCCGCACCCGCCGACACCGGCAGTTCCTCCCTCTCCGGCGATTCCGGGAGCAGTTCCGGGTCGGGGAGCGGATCAGGCTCCGGTAGCGCCAGCGGTTCGGCGGCGCTACCGCTGCCCAGCCCGCGGGCGTCGATCGCCCTGAGCATCGCCGGTTCGCAGGCGGGCAAGCCCTACGAATGGGGCGGGACCGGGCCCAACGCCTACGACTGCTCCGGGCTGGTGCAGTGGGCGTTCCGGCAGGTCGGCATCATGCTGCCGCGCACCACCTGGGAGCAGGCCACCGCCGGCAGCGCCGTGCCGGTCGGCGCGATGATGCCCGGCGATGTGGTCATCGTGAATACCGACGGCTCGCACGAGGGCATCTACGCCGGCGGCGGCATGCTGCTCAACGCCTACGGGCCCGGCGTGCCGATCGGACTGACGCCGCTGAGCGAATTCGACATCTACGCGATCCGGCGCTTCTTCTGAGCCGAGTGTCCGGGTTGCGGGATCTCGCGCCGCAGTCCGGACACTCGCCGACTACTCGGCGGTGTGCGTGCGTCCCGAATCGCGATCTGCCGATCCGCTCGGAGGGACGGGAGCTCAGACGCCCACCGCCTGTTCGATCTCCTCCTCGGCGTCGGAGTCCTCGTCGATGTCTCCGCGGCCTGCGGCGTTCTCGGGCATCGATGTACCGGGGCGGTGTGCTTCGACAGGCATTCCGCTGGTGACCGGGACGGCGGAGTGCGCGGCGCCGGGCGTGGCCGCGTGCGCCGGACCATGTGCCGTGGACTGCGCGTCGCGGCGGCGTTCGTAGACGCCGCCGACCAGCACCAGCACCACACCGGCCGCGAACCACAGCGCCAGGCTCGCGATCCGGCCGCCGAGGCCGCCGTTGCCGTCGAAGTACAGCAGGCTGCGGGCGCCCTCGACGAAGCCCGCGCCGTTCCAGAACGAATGCAGGGCGCCGAAGAAGCCGTTCTGCAGTTCGGGTCGGTAGATGCCGCCGGAGGTGGTGAAGTTCAGCATCACGAACAGCACCATCACCGCGAGCGTGGTCCAGCGCTTCAGGAACGGGTGCAGGCCGATGCCGATGAAGAGGATGCCCGCGGCGTACAGCCAGCCCATCGCCCAGATCGAGGCGTAGTCGTGGTCGACGACGTGGAAGACCGGTCCGGCGAGCACGATGCCGATCACACTCACGACGAACGAGGTGGCCACCGCGGTGAGCGCCCGCACGGCCATGCGCGTGCCCGCTCCGGCGACGCTGATCGCGGCGACGCTGCCGTAGGCGCCGATACTGAGCGCGACGAGCACGAAGAACAGGCCCTGTCCGGTCGGGTCGCCCGAGGCGGTGGGCGCGACGTCGATCGTGCGCAGCGGCAGATTCTGCTGGGCGGTCACGGCGCCGAACACGGTCTCGACGGCCATGGCGGTGGTGTCCGAATTCGCCTTGGCGACAAGCAGTTCGGGTGATTGCGCATCCGGGACGAAGGCGCCGGCCAGATCCCGATGCCGCAGCCGGTCGACGGCATCGGCGCGGTCGGCGAGCGTGACGACCTCGAGCGCGTCCCCGGCCCGGTCCTTCAGCGTCTGGGCCATCACCTTGACCTCGGGGCTGTCGCCGACGATCGCGACCTGCACGTGGTTGGGCTCGGGCTGGTGGAAGGCGCCCAGATAGGCCAGGCCCATGCCCAGGCACATGAGCAACGGGGTCAGCAGATGTCCGGCCATGTGCCGTAGCTGGTGCAGGGGCATGTTCGCACTCCAAAGGTTGGTAAATACAACTATTGTTTGTTGTACTATACAACCATGAAGGGGTCGCAGCCATACCCGTCGCGCACTGTGGCGATTCAGACAATTCAGCGTGAGCTCACCGCGTTCGCCCGTCGCGCCCGTGGTCGCGCCGCGGAACTGCATCCGGAGCTGCCGCTGGTGGCCTACAGCATTCTCGATCTGGTGATCGCGCGCGACGGCTGCCTGGCCGCCGAACTGGCCGACTACTTCGTGCTCGACAAATCCACGATGAGCAGGCAGGTGGCGGCGCTGGAGAAGCAGGGCTACCTGGTCAAGGAGGTCGACCCGGCCAACCGCCGCAATCACGTCCTGCACGCCACGCCCGACGGCAGGCGCGTCGCGGCCGACTCCGAACGCGCGCGCAGTGCCGCGGTGAACGAGCGCTTCCGCGACTGGGACGATCGCGACGTTGCCCAGCTCGCCGCCTATCTGGAGCGCTACAACGCCGCCGACGGCGGCTGAACGCCGCACTTCCCCCGCGCCCGTCCCCGGAGGGGCGGGTCGTTACACCGTGCTGGTCACTCTTTGCACAGCTCGCGCAGCAGCGGCCCGTACTGGGGATGGCTGAGCGCGGAGGCGAACTGGGCGACCAGATAGTCCGCCGGATTGCCCGTGTCGTACCAGCGGCCGCGAATCACCTGTCCGTAGACCGGGTTCGAGGCGGCGAACACGTTGATCGCGTCGGTCAGGTACACCTCGCCGGTGCGGTGGGTGTACCACTTGTCGACCTGCTTGCGCAGTTCGTCGACGATGCCGGGGGTCACGACGTATCCGCCGATCGCGGCGTAGGCCGAGGGCGCGTCCTCCGGCTTCGGCTTCTCCCGCAGCCCGCTGATGCGCATCAGGCCGGGCTCGAAGGAATCCTCGACCACCGGCACGCCGTAGCGCTGGGAGTCGGCCGGATCCATCGGCATCAGCGCCAGCACCGGCGAACCGGTCTTGTTGTAGGCGTCGATGAGCTGCTGCGCCCGCGGCACCTCGGCGACGAAGACGTCGTCGGGCCACAGCACCAGCATCGGCTCGTCGCCCAGCGTGCGGGCGGCGTTGAGCACCGGGGTGCCGTTGCCGTAGGGACCGTGCTGGTCCAGATAGGTGATGTGGCCGAGCCGGCCGAGTTCGCCGACCTCTTCCACGGCGTCGGCATAGGCGGACTTGCCGTCGGCGCGCAGCTGCGCCACCAATGCCGGATTGGGACGGAAATGGTCCTGGATCAGGGACTTCCCGCCGCTCACCACGATCGTGATATCGGTGATGCCGGAGGCTACCAGCTCCCGCACAGTGTGCTCGATCACCGGTTTGTCGCCGACCGGCAGCATCTCCTTGGGGATGGCCTTGGTCAGCGGCAGCAGGCGGGAGCCGATGCCGGCGGCTGGGATCACTGCCTTGCGGATGGTCATGAACCGATCATCACACACTTCCGCCGCCGGATATGTCGGTCCCCACGCGTAGATTTCCGGGTATGCACTCTGCCCCCGATGCGGCTACCAGCGGTCTCGTGCCTGGTCAGCGCGCATCCGCCGGGGTCGGTACGGGTGCCGGGGGTGGGTCGGCCGTGCATCTGCACGCACAGGAATCCGACAGCAATTTCGGCGCCGACACGGTCGCGGCGCGCCGCTGGGTGCTGCACATCGATATGGACGCCTTCTTCGCCTCGGTCGAACAGCTGACCCGCCCGACGCTGCGCGGCCGGCCCGTACTCGTGGGCGGGATGGGCGGCCGCGGCGTGGTCGCGGGCGCCAGCTACGAGGCGCGGGTCTTCGGCGCCCGGTCGGCGATGCCCATGCATCAGGCGCGCCGGCTGGTCGGCGTCACCGCCGTGGTGATCCCGCCGCGCGGGGTGGTCTACGGCGAAGTCAGCGGGCAGGTCTTCGAAACCCTGCGGTCGTGGATTCCGGTGCTCGAGACGCTGTCGTTCGACGAGGCGTTCGGTGAACCCGCCGAACTCGCCGGCGCCGATGTCCGGCGGGTGCGCGAATTCTGTGAGCAGGTGCGGCAATCGGTGCGGGAGCGAACCGGACTGGTGGCCTCGGTCGGCGCCGGCACCGGCAAACAACTGGCCAAGATCGCCTCGGGACTCGCGAAACCCGATGGGGTGCGGGTGATTTCACCGGCCGAACAGCAGGCGCTGCTGGCCGGGCTGCCGGTGCGCAAACTGTGGGGTATCGGGCCGGTGGCCGAACATCGGCTGCGTTCGGTGGGCATCGAAACCGTCGGTGCGTTCGCGGCGCTGCCCGAGCCGGAGGCGGTCTCGCTGCTGGGCGGCAGTGTCGGCGCGGCGCTGCATCGGCTCGCCCGCGGGATCGACGAACGACCCGTCGCCGAGCGGGCCGAGGCCAAACAGATCAGCGCCGAAACCACCTACGAGACCGACATCGTCACGCTGGCGCAGCTGCGCCCGGCGATCGAGGCGATGGCCCAGGCCGCACACCGGCGGCTGCTGCGCGACGGCCGCGCGGCCCGGACGGTGGTCCTGAAATTGAAGAAGGGCGATATGAGCATCGTGACGCGTTCGCTCACGTTGCCCTATGCCACCACCGATCCGGCCACGCTCACCGCCGCGGCTCAGCGCTCGGCCATCGATCCCGTCGAACTGGGCTCGATCCGGTTGGTGGGCGTGGGATTCGGCGGTTTGTCCGCGGTGCGGCAGGAATCACTGTTCCCCGAGCTGGACCGCGACACCGGTGCGGTGGGCGCCGCGATCTTCGAAGAGCCGATCGCCGCGTCGGCGCCGGCGGCCGAGCCGGTGGTGCCGCCGCCGACGCGTTCCTACACCACCGAGTTCTGGTATCCCGGACGCGATGTCGGCCATCCCCGGTATGGCCACGGCTGGGTACAGGGCAGCGGGCACGGCCGGGTCACCGTCCGATTCGAGACCCGCTCGACAGGGCCGGGACCGGCGTATACGTTCGCTGCCGACGATGACGATCTCACCCCGGCCGATCCGCTCCTTAGTCTTCGTTGAAATTTGGCGGGTAGCGTGAGGCCACTCGTGCACTGCCGCCGGTCGGGTGGGAGCTGTCACGTGAACGGAACCAGACCAACTCGAACGCAAAGGACGAGCATTGAAGCTTCAGATGACTGGACGCATCGCGGTCGCCACCCTGGCAGTCGTGGCTGCGCTCGGCATGTCGGCCTGCGGCAGCGGTGACAAGCACTCGAGCCACAAGTCCACCACGACCAAGGCGGCCGCCACCTCGGCTGCCAACGTGCCGCCGGTGCCCACGGTCGCCGATCTGAACTCGGAGTTGGCGCAGGCGCTGGACCCGGGCGTGCCGGCCGCGCAGAAGGCGCAGTGGCTCGAGGACGGTCAGGACGCCCTGGCCAAGGACCCCGAGATGATGCAGAAGCTGACCGACGCCTACCAGCAGAACAACGCCAAGATCAACGTCACCGATGTGGCGTATCTCGGCGGCGACACGCTGACCGCGAAGGTGGACTTCTCCGTCAACGGCGGTGCGCCGACCAAGGCCGACGTGCCGTTCGTCGCCCAGGACAACAGCTGGAAGCTGCAGAAGAGCTGGGCCTGCGCCGGACTGAAGAACCTGGGCCAGCAGTCGCCCGCGTGCGAGTAGTTCTCGTCGTACCGGCCCGAGTCGTCGGCAGGGCGATGACGAGGCGCTATGCCGTGCCGGAGTCACAACGAAACTAAACAAAGACTGAGAAAGGTCGGACGACTTCGCTCGTCCCGGACACCCCGCGCTAGCATCTGCCTCCGTGACCGACACGATGGTGAGGGCGGACGACACGCCCGCGGCAGGACAGGGACACCGGGTCGACCGGTCACGACTCGCTCGCTGGGCCCAGCCGATCGCGCTGATCGCAGGCCTCCTGGGCGCCCTGTGCGCCATCGCCGTACCGCTGCTGCCGGTCCAGGTCGACCACACCACGCTGTCGTGGCCGCAGCAGGGCTCGACCCGCGGCATCGACGCGCCGCTGGTCTCCTACGCCCCGCTGACCTTCGACGCCACCGTCCCGTGCGCGGCGATCGCGCAGCTGCCCGCGCAGGGCTCCACGCTGACCGCGACCATGCCGGCCGGCGCCCCGGACCTGGAGCGCTACGGTTTCGTCGCGCGGGTGCGGCCCGGCACCGACGGTAAGCCCGGTCAGTTCGAAGCGGTGCTGCGCAATCAGTCTCTGACCAGTGTGCCGGTGGACCGGCTCGGTGGCGACTGCGCGTTCACGGTGCATTCCGAAATCTCGTACACCACAGCAACTTTCACCGGCACCGACGCGAAACCGGTGACGCTGCAGGGTGATTGGCGACCGCAGCTGGTGGGCGTGTACAGCGACCTGACCCGGGCCGCCGGAACCAGCGTCACCGCCCAGGTCGACAGCCGATTCTCCGTGGTGCCCACCGTGATCAAGCGGATCGCGACCGTGCTGGCGGTGGTGTTCACCCTCATCGCGCTGGCCGCGTTGTTCCGCCTGGACCGGCTCGACGGCCGTCGCATCCGGCGCTGGTTGCCGCAGCGCTGGTGGAGCTTCGGCGCCGTCGACGCCGTGGTCCTGGGCGGACTGGTGATCTGGCATTTCATCGGCTCGACCACCTCCGACGACGGCTATCAGTTCGGCATGGCGCGCGCGTCGCTGGTGTCGGGTTATATGGCCAACTACTTCCGGTTCTTCGGTGTGCCCGAGAACCCGGTCGGCACACCGCCGTACGACATCATCGCGCATATGACCGAGATCAGCACCGCGAGTCCGTGGATGCGGATTCCGACGCTGCTGGCCGGTGTGGTCACCTGGCTGGCGCTGAGCCGGGAGGTGATTCCCCGCCTCGGGGTGGCGGTGCGCCACGACCGGGTGGCGGTGTGGACCGGCGCGCTGATCTTGCTGGCGGTCTGGCTGCCCTACAACAACGGTCTGCGGCCGGAACCGGTGATCGCGGTCTGTGTCCTGCTCACCTGGTGTTTCGTCGAACGTGCCATCGCGACCCGGCGCCTGCTGCCGTATGCGATCGCGATTGTGGTGGCGGCGTTCAGTTTCACCGCGGCACCCTCGGGCGTGATCTGCGTGGCGCCGCTGCTTGCCGGGATGCGCTCGGTGTTCCGCTTCGGCGGTGCCCGAGCGCGCGAGCTGGCCGCCGATCCGCGGACCGGTGAACCCCGCTCCCGCTGGGCCATGGGGTACGGCTACGGTGCCCTGCTCGCGCCGCTGGCGACTGCCGGTGCCCTGGTGCTGGCCTTCGCGTTCGCGGTGCAGCCGCTCTCGGCGATGTTCGAGATGCGCCGCGTGCACACCGCGGTCGGCCCGTCCGACCCCTGGTTCAACGATTACCTGAACTATCAGTGGCTGTTCATGCCGACCGCCGACGGTTCGATCGGGCGACGCTTCGGCATGGTGGCGATGTGGCTGGGCCTGCTCGTCTGTGTCTTCGTCCTGCTGCGCAAGGGCGGGCGGATCCCGTTCACCGCGGGCGGGCCGGCGCGCCGGCTGCTCGGCATCACCTTCGCGTCGATGCTGCTGATGGCGACCACACCCACCAAATTCACCCACCACAACGGCGTGTACGCCGGACTGGCCGGTGCGGTAGCGGTGCTGACTGCGGTCGCGGTCGGCCCGCGGGTGATGCGGTCGCCGCGCAACCGGGCGCTGTTCGGCGCCGTGGTGGCCTTGGTGATGGCGCAGATCTTCACCAGCGTCAACGAATGGTGGTACGTGTCCAGCTACGGCATTCCGTGGTGGGACAAACCACCGTCGGTCCACGGCTTCGGGCTGAGCAAGGTCTTCCTCGCCGTGGCCGTGGTGCTGCTGGCACTGGCCGGATGGTGGCATGTGCGCGCGCCGGAACCCGGTACCCCGCACCGGATTTCGCGACCGGCGTGGCGATGGGCGAAGATCCCGCCGCTGACCGTGGCCGCGGCGCTGCTGGTGGTGTTCGAGATGGCCTCGTTCGCCAAGGGGGCGGTTGCCCAGTATCCGGCGTTCTCGCTGGCCCGCTCCAATGTGGATGCGGTACTGGGCAAACCGTGCGGGCTGGCCAACGATGTGCTGGTCGAAACCGATCCCAACGCCTCGATGCTGCCGCCATTGACCGGCGACCCGCAGACGACCTTCACCGCCGGCGCCACCGGATTCGTGCCCAACGGGGTCGGCGATCTGACCCCGGAGGGGGAGCCGACCAACAGCAGCAGTATCTCCAGCGCCTTCGACAGCGGGAAGAACCAGGGCGAGGCCGGCACCCAAACCGCAGGTGCGCCACTGCCGTACGGCCTGGACTCGGCCACCACACCGGAACTGGGCACCGCCGGTGAGCAGGATCCGGCCGAACTCACCACCGGCTGGTACCGGTTGCCCCCGGCCGCCGAGCGCACCGGCATCGTGGCGATCACCGCGGCCGGGCGCATTCGCTCGGTCGACAAGGACGGCGTGGTCACCCCGGGCCAGCGCGTCGAGATCGAATACGGCACCAGCGACTCACCGACCGAGGCGCATGCGCTGGGCTCGGTGATCCCGGTCGATATCGGGCCGACGCCGTCGTGGCGCAACCTGCGGGTGCCGTTCGGCCAGATTCCGCCGCAGGCCGATGTGATCCGCATCGTCGCCCAGGACAGCAGCCGCGACCCCAACCAGTGGGTGGCGCTGACGCCGCCGCGCGTCCCGCGCACCACGACCCTGCAGGACATGGTGGGCTCGCGCAGCCCGGTGCTGCTGGACTGGGCGGTGGGACTGCAGTTCCCGTGCCAGCGGCCCTACGATCACCGCGACGGGATCGCACAGGTTCCGAGCTGGCGCATCCTGCCCGATCGCACCGCCGCGCACGACACCACGCTGTGGGAGAGCCACGACGGCGGCGGCCCGCTGGGCTGGAGCCAGCAGTTGCTGAGCTCGCAGACCCTGGCCACGTATCTGAAGGACGACTGGCGCCGGGACTGGGGTGAGTTGCAGCGGCTGACACCGTGCGACACCTCCGCGACCGTCGCGGTGCCCACGGTGACTCGGGAGACCCACGGCGGCATGTGGAATCCGGGCCACATCAACACCGCCTGGGGGTGAGGCCCCTACGGTCCGGCGACGCCTTCCAGTCGCCGGACCTGCTTGGTGGTGAGGTCCTGCAGCGAGGACGGATCCACCTGCGCCGGTGAGGTTTCCGCGATCTGCACCACGTTGCTGCCGACGACGGCGATCGTGGCCGCGGAATACAGCGACATGCCGCCGCTGGTGGTGCGGATCTGGAACGAGGTCGACGCGGAACCGGCCTTCGGCTGATCGAGCCCGCCGAGCCGGTAGTCGACGGAGGTGCCGTCGGCGTCGGTGCCGGAATAGCTGCGGCAGTCGCGCAGCAGCTTCTGTGCCGCCGCGAACGCCTGCGCCGCATTGCCGTCGGCGTAGCTGGCGATATCGATATCGATGCTCGCGAAGTTCGGCGACGAGTAGTGCACCGCGCCCCGGGCGGACGGCCCGCTGTACAGATCACCCACGGGTGCCAGCACTTTCGCGCATTCGGCCGGATCGGTGCGGGAGCGGTCCGGCGGCGTCTGCCCGTTACCGGCCGAGGCGTCCTCGAGCTGCGTGAACCCCGGGGGAAGATCGGCCGGGGTGAGCAATCGCGCCCGCAGCGCATCGGAATCGGTGACGGCCGGGGCGGTGATCGGCGGTACGGTCGCCGTCGCGGGCAGCGACGGCAGCGAATCGTCGTGGTGCCCGCATGCGCTCACCCCGACGACGACGCCCGCGAGCACGACCGCGGCGCGATTCACTCGCCCCATCGCACCTGCGTCCGGACGTCCTGGCGCAGCAGCACATCGGTGTGCGGATCGCGGTAGCACTGATTGCCGCCGATGGTGATCGCGCCCGAAACGGGAAGCGGCAGGCCGAGATCCACGGTGATGGTGCCCGCACCGTGCATCAGGTAGTCGATGATGTCGAGGTCGCCCGAATTGTTGGGCAGCTGCCAGGTCGCCGTTTTCGGCGTCTGGGTGATGTCGAGGGCGATGGTCAGCAGATTGCCGTCGCGCTTGGTGAGCGTCGCGGTCGTCATCTGGTCCAGCGGAACCACTCCCGAGACGCGCTGATGCACCGTCCACACCGCACCCTCGCCGACCGCGTCGGCGGGGAAGGCGATCGCCTCGTACACCGCCTGGTAGAAGGCTTGTTCGATGGCGGCGCGCGCGGTGTCGGGCGTCGACGGGGCCGGTGCCATCCGCAGCGCGGTGACGGCGCCGAGGTCGGTGAACTCGATGCCGGCGTGGGATCCGTCGGCCGCGACCAGTTGCTGATCCAGGGCCGGGTCCGGTGACGTGGCCGTGCCGAGGACGAGGTCCACCCCGTCGGCCTTCGCGTCCGCGGTCAGCGGAATGGCCACCGACGGCGGCGAGAAGTCGCGCACCGCCTGATCGTTGATCTGTTGTTCGACGTGGTGGTCGGTGCGCAGGGTCACCTGCTGGGAGGTGCCGGGGCGCACGGCCGGGCGCAGCGGAGCGTGCGGTTCCTCGCCCGGGGTGACCAGGGTGGCGACCGCGGCGGAGATCGGCAGGGTGACCTCCTTGCCGAAACCCGAGGGCTCGACCTCGGCGTCGCTGGTGGCCTCGGTCCCGTCGCTGCAACCGACGCCGAGCGCGGACAGGGTCACCGCCAGCACCATCAACAGCACTCCCGAGCGCACCGCGCGCGGATTCGGGCCCCGGCCGGACGCGCCCGCGGGGCGCAGACCGGTCACCGAGGCGCAGGAGTGGGAAGACAACACCGTCACGCCGAACAGGGTACGACCGGTTCCTGAAAAACAGCTTTGACTCCCGTCCGGCCACGCGCTGGGTGACAGCACCGCGAACCGGTGATGACGTGATAAGGAATGATGTCTAGCTGTGAATACGGACCGGCCGCGTGAGCAGCACCTCGACGACCCCGACGAACCCCCGCGCGAATCCGCGGCGGATCGGGGCGCCGACCGCGACGACGGATCCGGCACCCGCGGCGACAGCGCGGATTCCGCTCCGGCGCGGGACGGCTCGGGCGCCGGCGCTCCCGGCGATTCCGCGACGAACGGGACCTCCGGCACCCCGGCGGCCTTCCCGCGCCGCCTGCCGTGGCTGCTGTTGATCGCGGCCGTCGTGCTGGCCGTGGACCTCGGCACGAAGGCCCTGGTGGTGGCGAAGATGACCCCCGGCGAACCGATTTCGGTCATCGGCGACGTGGTGCGGCTGACCCTCATCCGCAATTCCGGCGCGGCCTTCTCCATGGCCACCGGTATGACGTGGCTGCTGACCCTGATCGCGGTCGCCGTGGTGATCGGGGTGATCCGCATCGGCCGCACCCTGCGCTCGCTGAGCTGGGCGATCGGTCTGGGCCTGGTCCTCGGTGGTGCGCTGGGCAATCTGGTGGACCGGCTGTTCCGTTCGCCCGGCCCGCTGCAGGGACATGTGATCGACTTCATCGCCGTCACCAAATGGTGGCCGGTG
Organism: Nocardia sp. AB354; assembly: GCF_049538315.1. Taxonomy (NCBI): domain Bacteria; kingdom Bacillati; phylum Actinomycetota; class Actinomycetes; order Mycobacteriales; family Nocardiaceae; genus Nocardia; species Nocardia sp. AB354. Next base: position 34,424 of record NZ_JBMVFU010000014.1, read on the forward strand.
TTCAACGTCGCCGATTCCTCGATCGTGTGCGGGGCGATTCTGCTGGTGGTGCTGACGGTGTTCGGATTCGAACCCGACGGCACCCGCGCCGGCCACGACGATGACGAGGGCGCCCACGCCGGTGACGATCAGGACGGGAAGGCGGGCGAATGAGAGAGACACGAGCCATGCCGATCCCCGACGGTCTGGACGGCATGCGGGTCGACGCCGGACTTTCGCGGCTGCTCGGCCTGTCACGGACGGCGGTCGCCGCACTGGCCGAGGACGGTTCGGTGCAGATCGACGGCGCCGCGGCGGGGAAGTCCGATCGGCTCGTGGCCGGGGCCTGGCTGGAAGTGGAGTTCCCCGAACCGAAACGGGAGCTCACCGTCGAGGCCACTCCGGTCGAGGGCATGAAGATCCTCTACGCCGACGACGATATCGTCGCGGTCGACAAGCCCGTCGGCGTCGCGGCGCACACCGGTGTCGGCTGGTCGGGTCCCACCGTGGTGGGCGGACTGGCCGCGATGGGGTACCGCATCTCGACCTCCGGCGCGCACGAACGCCAGGGCATCGTGCACCGGCTCGACGTCGGCACCTCCGGGGTGATGGTCGTGGCGCAGTCCGAGCACGCCTACACGGTGCTGAAGCGGGCCTTCAAACAGCGCACGGTCGACAAGCGCTATCACGCGCTGGTGCAGGGACATCCGGATCCCTCCAGCGGCACCATCGACGCCCCGATCGGGCGGGCCCGCGGCAACGACTGGAAATTCGCGGTCACCGCCGACGGCCGGCCCAGCGTCACCCACTACGACACCGTCGAGGCGTTCCAGGCCGCGAGCCTGCTCGACATCCACCTGGAAACCGGGCGCACCCATCAGATCCGCGTGCACTTCTCCGCGATCCGCCACCCCTGCTGCGGTGATCTCACCTACGGCGCCGACCCGCGACTGGCCGAGCGGCTGGGTCTGCAGCGGCAGTGGTTGCACGCGCGCAGTCTCGGCTTCGCCCATCCCGCCGACGGCCGCTGGATCGAGATCACCAGCGACTATCCCGACGATCTGGAGCATGCCCTGGATGTGCTGCGCGCGGTGTGACGGGTGCGGCCGATGAGTGAGAAGTGGCGTCCCGCAATCGGTTTCGCGGTAGTGGTGGCGCTGCTGATCTCCGTGGTCGTCCTGGGCTGGGCGCGGCCGCCGCGCGCGTCGGTCCTCGGCACCGACCGGCTCGGGCCGGACTCCGGTGAACGCGTCGCCGACTATCTCGAGCGCGCGCACGAATCGCTGTCCGGCGCCGACACCGCGCCCCGCTGGGCGCTGGTGACCTCCGATACCGGCCTGAACACCGATGCCGTCGTCGACATCGGTGCGGGACTGCGTATTTCGCAGGTGCTCTACCACGTTCCGATCGAGCGCGTGTACACCCCGGTGATCACCGTGCCGGTTCCGGCCGGGACCGCCGCGCTGCGGTCCGCGCAGGCGGCGGCCGCCGGCGCGATGGATCACGTGCAGGCCGACGACGACCGCTCCCGGCGCCTGGCGGCGGTGCTGGCCGCGCGGCTGCACTCCGGCTGCGCCTGTGCGGTGAACTTCGTTGTCCGCGGCACCCTCGCCGAGCTGCGAGGTCTGGCCTCGCGCAGCGGGATTCGCAGTGTGCAGGCGCTGCCGCCGGATGCCTCCGCGGGCGCGTTCGCGGTGGTGCCGCTGCTGCCCGAGCACGCCGACGTCGTGGCGCCGGGACCCGACGACGGCCCGATTCCCGACCACTGAGGCCGGCCTGCGCTGTCGGTGCCGCGCGGCATAATCGAGGCGGCGGGCGAGGGGAGAGGATGTGCCGGTGGATCGAGACGCAGGGCAGCGGGACAGGGCGCAGGGGGTGCTACTGGGGACGGCCGCCGGTGACGCACTGGGCGCCGGATACGAATTCACCCATCCGGCACCGGATTCGGTGATCGAGATGCGCGGCGGCGGCTCGCTGCGGTGGGAACCGGGGGAGTGGACCGACGACACCGCGATGGCGGTGGGTATCGCGCTCGCGGCGGCCGAACACGGTGCGCTGCACCACCCGGCGGGCCTGGACGCCGTCGCCCGGGAGTTCGTGCGCTGGTGGGACAGCCGGCCCAAGGACGTCGGATATCAGACGAGTCAGGTGCTGCAGTGGCGCAGCGCCGACGCCGCCGATATGCGCCGGCGCTCCTTCGAACTCGACGGGCTCACCGGCGGCAACGGATCGCTGATGCGCACCGCGCCGCTCGCCCTGTGCTATCTCGACGACCCGGACAACTGCGCCCGCGCCGCCCGGGCGGTGAGCGAACTCACCCACAGCGACGTCCGGGCCGGTGAGGCATGCGTGCTGTGGTCGTGGGCGATCCGGCATGCCGTGCTCTACGGCGACTACGACGGCGTGCGCGGCGGCCTGGCCTTCGTGGACGCCGATTTCTGGGCCGCGGTACTGGACGAGGCCGAATCCGGCACTCCCGCGGACTTTCCGAAGAACGGCTGGGTGGTGCACGCGCTGCAGACGGCGTGGTGGGCGATCACCCATACCGAATCCCTGCCGGCCGCACTGGAAGCGGCGGTGCGCGCGGGCGGCGATACCGATACCACCGCCGCCGTCGCGGGCGGGTTACTGGGCGCCCGCTGGGGTGCGTCGGCGATTCCGCCGCAGTGGGTCGCGCTCCTGCACGGATATCCGCGGCTGCGCGGCGACGATCTGGTCGCGCTCACCCGCCGCATCGTCGATCGCCGGATCGCACCGCGCGTACGGCCGGATGCCGGATGATTGCCCGCCTGGGGGGCCGGGACCGCGTGCCGTCCGATTCGCCGGAAACGCTCTAGGCTGTCGGACATGTCGATCACCGAGCAGCAAGCGGGCGCAGCGGGCCTGACCGCGGCCGAGGTCGCGCAGCGCGTTCGTGACGGGCAGACCAACGATGTGCCGGATCGGGCGAGCCGATCGGTTGCCGACATCGTCCGGGCCAATGTGTTCACCCGGATCAACGCCATCCTCGGCGTCCTGTTCGTGCTGGTCCTGGCCACCGGCTCGATCATCGACGGCATGTTCGGCCTGCTGATCGTGGCCAACAGCGTGGTCGGCATCGTGCAGGAGCTGCGCGCCAAGCGGACCTTGGACAAACTCGCCATCGTCGGCCAGGCCAAACCGGTGGTGCGCCGCGACGGTGCCGCCACCGAGGTCGGCCCGAAGGATGTGGTGCTCGACGATCTGATCGAGCTGGGGCCCGGTGACCAGATCGTGGTCGACGGCGAGGTCGTCGAATGCGAACTGCTCGAGGTCGACGAATCCCTGCTCACCGGTGAGGCCGATCCGATCGACAAGGCGGTCGGCGCGAAGGTCATGTCCGGCAGCTACGTGGTCGCCGGATCGGGTGCCTACCGAGCCACCAAGGTCGGCAAGGACGCCTACGCCGCGCAGCTGGCGCACGAGGCATCGAAGTTCACGCTGGTCGATTCGGAGCTGCGCAGCGGTATCGACACCATCCTGAAGGTCATCACCTACCTGCTGATTCCGGCGGGCCTGGTCACGATCTACAACCAGCTGTTCTCCAGCCACCAGAACTGGCAGCACGCGCTGAACGGTATGGTCGCCGCGCTGGTCCCGATGGTGCCGGAGGGCCTGGTGCTGATGACGTCGATCGCGTTCGCGGTCGGTGTGGTGCGGCTCGGCCAGCGCAAATGCCTGGTCCAGGAGCTGCCCGCGATCGAGGGCCTGGCCCGGGTCGACGTGGTCTGCGCGGACAAGACCGGCACCCTCACCGAGAACGGGATGCGGTTGTCGGAGCTGCGGGTCGTCGGCGATGTGCCGCAAGACCGGTTGCGTTCGGTGCTGGCCGCGCTCGCCCACGACGATCCGCGCCCCAACGCCAGCGTGCTCGCCATCGCCGAGGCCATGACCGAGGATCCGGACTGGTCGTCCACCGCGGTCGCGCCGTTCAGCTCGGCCAAGAAGTGGAGCGGCATCTCCTACGGCGAGCACGGGAACTGGCTGCTCGGAGCGCCGGATGTGCTCCTCGACCCGGATTCCGGCATCGCCGCCACCGCCCAGGACATCGGCGCGCAGGGGCTGCGGGTGCTGCTGCTGGCTTCCTCGGATCGGCCCGTCGACGATCCGGACGCGCCGGGCACGGTGACGCCGCAGGCGCTGGTGGTGCTGGAACAGAGGGTTCGCCCGGACGCGCGCGAAACGCTGGATTACTTTGCCGGCCAGGACGTCTCGATCAAGGTGATCTCCGGCGACAACGCGGTGTCGGTGGGCGCGGTGGCCTCCTCGCTCGGCCTGCCCGGTGGTGAGCATGCCGTCGACGCGCGCCGATTGCCTGCCGCCCAGGCCGAATTGGCCGATGTGCTGGACCGCGAAACCACCTTCGGCCGGGTCCGCCCGGATCAGAAGCGGGCGATGGTGGGAGCGTTGCAGTCGCGCGGGCACACCGTCGCGATGACCGGCGACGGCGTCAACGACGTCCTGGCGCTCAAGGATGCCGATATCGGTGTCGCGATGGGATCGGGCAGTCCGGCCACCCGCGCGGTCGCGCAGATCGTCTTGCTGGACAACCGTTTCGCCACCCTCCCGTATGTGGTGGGGGAGGGCCGGCGGGTGATCGGCAATATCGAGCGCGTCTCGAATCTGTTCCTCACCAAGACGGTGTACTCGGTCCTGCTGGCCTTCCTGGTGGGGGTGGCCGGCATCGGATCGCAGATCTTCGATTACGCCCCGCTGTCGTATCCGTTCCTGCCGCGGCACGTCACGATCGCCGCCTGGTTCACCATCGGCATTCCGGCCTTCATCCTGTCGCTGGCTCCCAACAACGAAAGGGCGCGAACGGGTTTCGTGCCGCGGGTGCTGCGGCTGGCGGTACCCTCCGGCACGGTGATCGGGGTGATGACCTTCATCGCCTACCTGATCGCCTACTGGAGCGCCGACCAGAGCCTGCCGACGGAGGCGCGCGAGGTGCAGATCGGCACGACGGCGCTGATCACGCTGCTGGTGATCGCGGTGTGGGTGCTGGCGATCGTGGCGCGGCCGTGGAACTGGTGGAAGATCCTGCTGATCGCCGGTTCGGTCGCGGGTTATCTGATCCTGTTCACGGTGCCGTTCACCCGCCACTTCTTCAAACTCGACCCGTCGAATGCCGAGCTGACCGGGGTGGCGTTCGCCTGCGGCGCGGTCGGCATCGTGCTGGTGGAGGTGGCGTGGTGGGTCACCGCGATGGTAACCGGTGAACAGCGGCACCTGTTCCCGGATTCGCCGGGCCGGAAGCCGCTGGGGCGCAAGGACTGAGCCGCGACGGCGCGTCAACTGGTCGCATGGTATGGCGCGCCGTGAACGTCCTTGTGCCACGCATCGATTCGCAACGCGGGTACCTTCGGCAGTATGGAGGTCCTGCTGCATCAGATCGATGCGTTCGCGGATGCGCCCTTCACGGGTAATCCGGCCGCGGTGATGCCGCTGCTCGGCTGGTTGCCCGACGAGCTGCTGCAGCGACTGGCCGAGGAGAACCGGCTGTCGGAAACGGCCTTCTACACCTCGGCGCTGCCGGTGGAGGCCGGAGTGCCGCCCGGTGACGGCCCGGCGTTCTGGCTGCGCTGGTTCACTCCGGCCACCGAGGTCGACCTGTGCGGGCACGCCACCCTCGCAACCGCGGCGCAGATCTTCGACGATATGCATCCCGCCGCCGACCAGTTGCACTTCTACACCCGCAGTGGCTGGCTCGGGGTGAGCCGCAGCGGCGACGAGCTCGAACTCGATCTGCCGCTCGCGGAATCCGTGGACGCCGTCCCGGACCCGGACCTGATCGCGGCCCTCGGGGTGCGTCCGCTGCGCGTGCTGACCGGCCAGGACGAGGTGGTCGTGGTCGCCACCGAAGCGGAAGTGGTTCGTGCCCGCCCGAATTTCGCCGCCTTCCCGGTGCTGCGCCGCGGGGTGATCCTCACCGCACCCGGCGACCACACGGATTTCGTTTCCCGCTTCTTCGCCCCCGGCGTCGGTGTCGACGAGGACCCGGTCACCGGTTCCGCGCACGCCCAGCTGGCACCGCTGTGGGCCCGCGATCTGGGCCGCGGCGATCTGTCTGCCCGCCAGCTCTCCGCCCGCACCGGTCGCCTGCGCTGCGCGGTCAGCGGCTCGCGCGTGCTGCTCACCGGCCGCTGCCACCGCTACCTCGACGGAGTGGTCCGCCTCCCGCAGGCTGAAATCCTGCCGACCTCGCCCTGAACGAATCCGCTCCCGGCGCCGGAGCGGACCGGCGACCGCCGGGCACTCGTGACCGCGGCGGTCCGCGGCCGTGCCGACGAATGAGCGCGTGGTCCGAAACCCGCTCGACAGGCGTTACCGGACGGAAGTAGCGTGCGGCTGGTGCGGGTGCGTGGATCGGTGAACGACGTGGAGGAGGCGACCGGCGCGGGAGGTGCCGCCGGGGGCCGAGGACGGTGGGGGCGCGCTCCGGCCGGTGGCGGTGTGGCGGTCGGCGCGGGGGCGTATCTGATCTGGGGCATGTTCCCGGCCTTCTTCGGATTGCTCGGTTTCGCGGGGCCGGTGGAGATCCTGGCGCAGCGGATTCTGTGGACCCTGGTCGTGGTGCTGGTGTTGCTGCTGGCGGCCGGGCGGTTGCGCGAACTGGGCGCGATCGACGGCCGGACCTGGCGGCTGGCGGCGGTGGCCGCGGCGGCGATCTCGATCAACTGGGGGACCTACGTCTACGGCGTGACGTCGGGGCACGTGGTGGAATGCGCGCTCGGCTACTTCATCAACCCGCTGGTCACGGTCCTGTTCGCAGTGGTGCTGTTCCGGGAGCGGCTGGTGTGGCCGCAGTGGGTGGCGCTCGGGCTCGGCGGCGCGGCGGTGGTGGTGCTGACCGTCGACTACGGCAAGCCACCGGTGATCGCGCTCGTGCTGGCCTGTTCCTTCGCCACCTACGGTCTGGTGAAGAAGGTGATCCGGCTCGACCCGATGCGCAGCGTCGCCGCCGAGGGTGTGGTGTCCGCGCCGTTCGCGCTGGCGGTCGTCATCGCGCTGGGGGTGCGCGGGGACGCCGAGTTCGGGCACGGCGCCGGCCACACCGCCCTGATGGTCGCCACCGGCCCGGTGACACTGATTCCGCTGCTGCTGTTCGCCTTCGCCGCCTCGCGGGTGCCGCTGTCGACCATGGGAATTCTGCAATATCTCACTCCCGCACTGCAATTGGCGTGGGGTGTGCTGGTGGGGCACGAGCCGATGCCGGCCTCGCGCTGGATCGGATTCGGGCTGATCTGGACGGCTCTGGCGGTATTCACCGCCGACGCGCTGCACCGATCCCGGCGCTTGGCACGGCGGGACGCGCTGGGTTAATGTCGGATTCGTGGCGATGCTCCCGTAGGCCGACGAGTACCGGTCCGGGGTCGGGATCGTCACTATCAGAGGAGAAATCCTGTCCATCCAGTTCAACCACACCATTGTCGGCTGTCGTGACAATCGGGAATCGGCGCAGTTCTGGGCCGATATTCTGGGATTGAGCGTGGGAACGCCGTGGGGGCCGTTCATTCCGGTCACCGTGCACAACGGTGTCACCTTCGATTTCGCTCCGGTCCCGCCGCATGTCACCGAGATTCAGCCGCAGCATTACGCCCTGCTGGTGTCCGAATCCGAATTCGACGCGGCCTACGCGAAAATCCGGGATCGGGGCCTGAGGTTCTGGGCCGATCCGCGGCAGAGCCGGGAAGGCGAGATCAACCACAACGACGGCGGTCGCGGTATCTATTTCCTCGACCCCAGCGGTCACTACATGGAGTTGCTGACCGTGCCGTACGGCGGATGGCCCGCGGCGACCGGCGAACAGCGATAGTGTGCGACCGGCGGCCGAATTCGCTTCGGCCGCCGGTCTTTTCCTCGAACGAATTCCCCCGTTGTCAGGGCGAGACCGCGATACCCAGCGACAGTGCGGCGAAGGTTTTCGGTGCCGGAGAATCGTAGAACCGATCCATTTCGGTGATCTCGAATCCGGCCTCGTCCAGTAATCCGCGGATATCGCGATTGAGGTGGCATCCACCGGCGATCACCTGCTGAACCGGATCGAGCCGATGCTGCCAGGCACGGACGTTCGCATCCGGCGCCAGCCCGTGCTCGACGAAATGAAATGTGCCGCCGGGCAGCAGAACTCGCCGCACCTCGCGCAGCGCGACGGCGATATCGGGAATCGTGCACAGCGTCCACGTCGACAGCGCGCTGTCGAAACTGTTGTCCGCGAACGGCAGCGACTGCCCGTCCAGGCCCGCCCGCTCCACCGGCACCGGCGATTCCGCGACCCGCGCCGCCGCCAGTCGCCACCCCAGATCCGCCGGCTCCACGGCGCTGACGCGACTCACCCCGGCGGGGTAGAACGGCACGTTGCGACCCGAGCCGAATCCGATCTCCACCACCCGGCCCCGCAACCCCGCGCACACCCGTCGGCGCAGCCGATCGTTGGCCGGCACTCCACAGACCCGATCCGTCAACCGCGGCAGCACCCGCTCGCTGTAAATTCCCACCCTCTCACTGTGTCAAGTCGCCCTGCGCGCCGCTACCCGTCAGGGCACGGGGGTGACGTATTTGCCGAGCCATGTGGTGATGTAGCTCAGCACCTCGGGTGCGATGGTGGTTTCGATGGTCGGGTATTCCTTCGGGCTGCCGGTATCGGCGGGCTGCATCAGATGGTTGAGGCCGTCGAATACGTGGACGTCGGCATTCGGGTTGCCCGCCAGATCCGCGCGCGCGGCCGGGGCGCTCTGGGCGGCCGGAACCTGCATGTCCTTGGTCCCGTAGAAGGCCAGCACCGGAATACGCAGTGCCTGCAGGGCCGGCGCCGGGTCGTAGTCGACCAGGGCCTGGAAATACGGGGTGGTCAACTGATCGATCGCCGATTGCGGCTGCCGCTGCTCCGGTGGCAAGGAGTCGTTGTGCTCGGTGGCGAAGCGGCGGATCTGTTCGTCGTCGCCGGCGCGGATCAACGTGGTCAGGGTGGTGATGTAGCCGACCTGCTTGCGGATGGCGTCGGCGTCGGCGTGCTCGCTGCGCAGCAGCAGGTCGTTCTGCGCGAGTAGCACATCCGAGCCGGAGACGGCCGGTCCGGCCATCATGATCACGAAGGCGAGCCGGCTGTCGGGGCGGGTGGCGGCCAGCGGCGCGAGATAGCCGCCCTCGCTGTGGCCGAGCAGGCCGATGTGGTTGCCGTCGATATCGGGACGGCTGCGCAGATAGCCCAGCCCGGCCATGATGTCGTCGGTCAGGTCGGTATAGCTGCAGGTGTCGAGTTGCCCGCCGCTGCCGCCCACGCCTCGGTCGTCGGTGCGCAGGACGGCGTATCCGGCTCGCGTGAGGGTATCGGCGAGCAGCAGGAACGGTTTGTGCCCGGCGATCTCCTCGTTGCGATCCTGGGGGCCGCTGCCGGTCACCAGGACGACCGCCGGGAACGGTCCCGGCCCGCGCGGCCGGGTGAGCGTCCCGGCGATGGTGATGCCGTCGCTGCGATAGGTCACGTCCTCGGAGAGGTACGGCCACGGCGGGTGCGGCTCCTGCGGGCGCAGCGGAGCCGGCACCTTCCCCCGATGCATGGTCAGTGCCAGATCGTGACCGGACTGGGTGAAGGTTCCGGTGACGGTATCGGCGCGGCGGTCGTAGCGGCCGGTGAAATGCGGATCGCCCGGCAATCCGGGGATAGTGAAGGCGATCGCATCCGGGTTGGTATCGACCTGTTCGAGCGGCAGATCGAAGATGCCCTGCGCCGGAACCGTCACGCTCCCACCGTCTTCGGTGAAGGCTACCCCGATCGGCAGCTGCTGGTTCGGCAGCGGCAGGACGCCGTTCCAGTCACCGACGACGGGGGCCGGGCGCGGCGTCGCGGTCACCTTGTCGGAACTCGAGCAGGCGGCCACCAAGGCCACGGCGAGCAGCGTGGCCACTGCCACGATCAGATCCCGATGCCGCCGCGCTCTCGGCGGTGTTCCCGCCCAGCCGCGGGATTCCGGCAATTCGGACCTCGTTGACCGCAACGATCGCATGTCTCAACCATGACACACCGCAGCGGGTGTAGAGGTGTTTCGGCAGGTCACGACACTGGGTGGGCGCGTGGTCCGAAGATCACGGACAGGGTCGGCGCCGTGTGCGGTCCGGCTCGAACCGGTCTCGGGGGTGTCACTGTGCGGACAACGTCGTTGCCCGCACAACGGTACGCCCGTACCGTAGGGTATGTGAGCAACGACGCTTTACCCGCAGGTTCTGCGGCTCTGCCCGCAGGTGTGCGTGGCTCGGCCGCGGTCGAGTTCGAACCCTTGGTGCGCAATTTCGCGCGTATTGTCGGGGGCCGTGCCGGAGCCGGAGGCGGTCTGACCGTGCTTCGGCACGGTGAGCCGGTGGTCGATGTCTGGACCGGCTACTCCGATCTCACCACGCCCTGGACCCGCGATACGGGTAGCGTCGCGTTCTCCGCGACCAAGGGCATCGCCTCCACTGTGATCCACCGCCTGGCCGACCGCGGCCTGATCGACTACGCGGCCCCGGTGGCGGAATACTGGCCGGAATTCGGCGCTGCCGGAAAATCGCGAATCACGGTGGCGCAGTTGCTCACTCACTGCGCCGGACTGTCCTCGCTGCCGGGTGTCGCCGGCGGACTGGACGAGGTGCTCGACCACGAACTCATGGAACATCGGCTGGCCGCCGCCGCGCCGGACCGGTTGCTGGGGGTGCCGGCCTATCACGCCCTCACCTACGGATGGCTGCTGGCAGGACTGGCCCGCGCGGTCACCGGTACGAGTATGCGCGAGCTGTTCCGCACCGAAGTCTCCGAGCCGCTGGGCATCGACGGCCTGCATCTCGGGCGCCCGGCGCCGGACTCGACCACCACCGTCGCCGCGCTCGCCGGTTCCCGGCTGGCCGTGGCCGGCACCGCACTGGGTGCCCTGCTCCTCGGGCAGGCCGGGCGTTTTCCGGGTCCGCCCGGCGCCGCGATTCGTGCGCTGTTCCTGCCGGGCGTGCATGCCCTCTTCGACGGTGACGAGCCGTCGATCCTCGCGACCGAAATGCCCGCCGGAAACGGCGTATTCACCGCGGGCGCATTGGCCTCGGTCTACGGCGTGCTCGCCGACGACGGCATGATCGCCGGTCGCCGGTATCTGTCGGCGCAGACCATGCGTCATATCCGGCGCGTGCAGACGCGCCGGCTCGATCACGCCCTGTTCTACTTCCCGATGATGTGGCATCTCGGATACCACACGTTCCCTATTCCGGGGGCCGCCTCCGGATTCGGCCACATCGGCCTGGCCGGATCCTTCGGCTGGGCCGAACCGCGGCTGGGCCTGTCCGTCGGATTCGTGCACAACCGGTTCACGCCCCAGTCGTTCGTGTGGGATCAGCTGGCCGCGGCCTGGGTGCTGCCGCTGGTGATTCGCGGCGCGCGGGCCATGCGCGACGGCCGTCGTTCGTCGCAGCGCCGCGCTGCCTGATCGGACGCCGAACTGCCCTGTGCCGCAGAACATCTCGCGGCACAGGGCAGTTCGTTCGTAGAGATCAGGTGAGGTACTGGTAGGTGGGGGAGTCGGGATCCAGCTGCTGGCATTGGATCGGCGAGGCCTCCATGCGCGCCAGCAGTGCGTCCAGGCCGGACGGCGCGCCCAGTTCGATGCCGACGAGTGCGGCCCCGGTCTCCCGGTTGTTGCGCTTGACGTATTCGAAGAGGGTGATGTCGTCGTCGGGGCCGAGCACCTCGTCGAGGAACCGGCGCAGCGCCCCGGGTTCCTGCGGGAAGTTCACCAGGAAATAGTGTTTGAGGCCCCGGTGCACCAGTGACCGTTCGATGATCTCGCCGTAGCGCGAGATGTCGTTGTTGCCGCCCGACAGCAGGCACACCACCGTCGACCCCGGCTCGATATCGATCTCCGCCAACGCCGCCACCGCCAGCGCACCCGCCGGTTCGGCGATCACACCCTCGTTCTGGTACAGCTCGAGCATGGCGGTGCAGATGGCGCCCTCGTCGACCTGCATCATGCGGAAAGAGCCCGCGCCCCTGGGGGATTCGGTGCCGATGAGCAGCGGCAGCGACGCATGCGACACCACGCGCCCGCCGAATTTCGAGATCGTGGCATAGGGCAGGTCGCCCACCCGCCGCACGGCCGCGCCGTCGACGAAGGGATCGATCTGCGGCAGCGTGACCGGACCGCCCGCGACGAGGGCGGCCGTCATCGAGGCGGCACCGGCCGGCTCGACGCCGAGGATGGCGGTGGCCGGCGAGCGGTCGCGCAGATAGGTGCCGATGCCGGCCAGGCATCCGCCGCCGCCGACGGGGATGATCACCAGATCGGGAGCGCTGGGCAGCTGTTCGAGGATCTCCACCGCCACGGTGCCCTGCCCGGCCGCGGTGCGAGCGTCGTCGAACGGCGGGACCATGGTGGCGCCGGTGCGGGCGACGTCGTCGGCGGCCGCCGCGGCCGCCGCGTCGAAGGTGTCGCCGACGGCGATCAGTTCCACGAAGTCGCCGCCGTGGGCGAGGATGCGGTCGCGCTTCTGCTTGGGTGTGGTGGTCGGTACGTAGATGCGGCCCTGGATCCCCATCGTGCGGCAGGCGAAGGCGACGCCCTGGGCGTGATTGCCGGCGCTGGCGGTGACGACTCCGGCCGCGCGTTCGCCCGCATCGAGCTGCACGATCAGGTTGTAGGCGCCGCGCAGCTTGTAGGAGCGGACCGCGGTGAGGTCCTCGCGCTTGAGGTAGACGTTCGCGCCGGTGGCCGCCGACAACCGCTCGATTCGCTGTAGCGGCGTCGGCTCGACGATGTCGGAAATTCGCTTGGCGGCCGCGTCGATCTCGTCCGCGCTCAGTTCGGGCAGCGGAGCGGATACTTTCTCTACGACATCCAGCGGTTCAGACACCCGAACATGCTATCGGTCGCGCTCGGTCCGGCGCGCGGCAGTTTCCGTAGCGGTCCGGAACGCCCGGAAACCGGCGACGCCCGGACCGTAGGCCGGGCGTCGCGGCGGTGCTCGTCGTGGATTGGTGACCGTGGTGATCCGGGTGAATCAGGACTTCGGGGTCAGGACGAAGACCGGGATCTCGCGGGCGGTCTTCTTCTGGTAGTCGGCATAGTCCGGGTAGGCCGCGACGGCGCGCTCCCACCAGACTGCCTTCTCCTCGCCGGTCACCTCGCGTGCGGTGTAGTCCTTCACCACATCGCCGTCGCGCAATTCGACGGTCGGGTTGGCCTTGAGGTTGTAGTACCAGACAGGATGCTTCGGGGCGCCGCCCAGTGAGGCCACCGCCGCGTACTCGCCGTTGTGCTCGACCCGCATGAGCGGGGTCTTGCGCAGCTTGCCGGTCTTGGCGCCGATGCTGGTGACCAGGATGATCGGCATCCCGCGGTCGAGCAGGGTATTCGCTTCGGACCCATTGGAAGCCTCGTACTTCTCGGCCTGCTCGCGGGCCCAGTCGGATGTGCTGGGTGCGTAATCTCCGGTGAGTGGCATGCCCGGCACAACATCGACGGCCGCGGATGTGTTCCCCGCGTCCTTCGTGACCGGATCGCCGCAAATGTTCGGTGGACCGAAATTCCGGATACGTGTAGCCTGACGACATGACAGCGGTCAGCCCCATCGTTCGCCCGGTCCGCCGTGCCACGCATACGGTGCGGATCGCGGGTGTGCCGTGGCCGGTGTACAAACTCGAGTCCGTCGCGCTGGGCGCGCTGCTCGCGCTGATCCTGGGCCTTATCACCGGTTCCGCAGAGCTCGCCGTCCTGGTCGCCGCCGGCGCAGCGGCGCTGCGATGGATCGCGGGAGCCGTTGCCCATCGAGGTAGCACCGCCTGACGGTGACACCACCCGGCGCACGGTAGCCGAATCCGCGTGCGCCCAGCGCCTACGCACGGACCGTCGAGGAGCGTGGCGACGTTATGCCTCAGCTCGCCAGGCAGCCCGGGCCCAGCAGCGCTTTCAGATCACCCATCAGTGCCGAGGACGGGGAGACCCGCAGGTTGTCGGCGACCTTGAGCATCGTGGTCTTCTCGCGTGATCCGACGTGGCGGATGTGCACATCGGCGGTGCCGGGGTGGCTGGACAGGACCCGCTTGAGCGCGCTCACCTTGTCGGGAGTGCACAGCCGGGTCGGGATCGTCACCGACAGCGGCTTCTCCATACCGATCGACGACAGATCCGGCACCACCAGATCGTTGGCGATCAGCGAGATCCGGTCGTCGCGCACCGAGACGCGCGCCTTCACGAGCACGACGGCGTCCTCGGCGATGTCCATCCCGTACACCGAATAGGCCTGCGGGAAGAACAGCACCTCGATACCACCGGTGAGGTCCTCCAATTGTGCCGAGGCCCAAGGCATTCCGTTCTTGTTGACGCGCCGGGTCACCGAGGCGAGGATGCCGCCGATGGTCACCTGGGCGCCGTCCTTGACATCGCCCTGCAGAATGGCCGGAATCGGCGTGTCCGCCTGTGCGGCGAGCACATGCTCGACCCCGTTGAGCGGATGGCCGGACACATAGAGCCCCAGCATCTCTCGCTCGAGGGCCAGCTTGTGCTTGGCCTCCCACTCCTCGTCGGGCACCTTGACGTCGAAGACCGAGGAGATCGAATCGTCGGCGTCGTCGAGCCCGCCGAACAGGTCGAACTGCCCGATCGCCTCGGCCTTCTTGGTGGCCATCACCGCGTCGATGGCATCGGAATGCACGAGCAGCAGGCCCTTGCGCGGATGTCCGAGGGAGTCGAAAGCGCCTGCCTTGATGAGGGATTCGGTTACCTTCTTGGTGCAGGCGATGGTGTCGATCTTGTTCAGGTAGTCCGAGAAGTCGGTGAACTTCGACTTCTCGGTGCGTGCGGCGATGATCGAGGACACCACGTTGGTGCCGACGTTGCGCACCGCGCCCAGGCCGAAACGGATATCGGTGCCGACCGGCGCGAAGTTCTGTTCGGACTCGTTGACATCGGGCGGCAGCACCGTGATGCCGAGGCGGCGGCAGTCCGACAGGTAGACCGCGGCCTTGTCCTTGTCGTCGCCGACGCTGGTGAGCAGGGCGGCCATGTATTCGGCCGGATAGTTGGCCTTGAAGTAGGCGGTCCAGTAGGAGACCAGGCCGTAGGCGGCGGCATGCGATTTGTTGAACGCGTAACCGGCGAACGGGAGGATGGTGTCCCACAGCGCCTTGATCGCGGCCTTGGAGTAGCCGTTCTCCAACATGCCCGCCTCGAAGCCCTCGAACTCCGCGGCCAGCACCTCGGCCTTCTTCTTACCCATCGCGCGGCGCAGGATATCGGCTCGTCCGAGCGAGTAGCCGGCCACTTTCTGGGCGACGTGCATGATCTGCTCTTGATAGACGATCAGACCGTAGGTTTCGCCGAGGATGTCCTTGAGCGGCTCCTCGAGCTCCGGGTGAATCGGCTTGACCTCTTGGCGCCCGTTCTTGCGGTCGGCGTAGTCGTTGTGCGCGTTCATGCCCATCGGGCCGGGGCGATACAGCGCGCCGACGGCCACGATGTCCTCGAAGGCGGTGGGCTGCATGCGTCGCAGCAGATCGCGCATGGGCCCACCGTCGAGCTGGAACACACCCAGCGTGTCACCGCGGGCGAGCAGTTCGAACGTCTTCGGATCGTCCAGCGGCAACGCGTCGAGGTCGACGTCGACGCCGCGGTTGGCCTTGGCGTTGTCGATCGCGTCACCGAGCACGGTGAGGTTGCGCAGGCCGAGGAAGTCCATCTTCAGCAGGCCGATGGCCTCACACGACGGATAGTCCCAGCCGGTGATGATGGCGCCGTCCTGGGCTCGCTTCCACACCGGGATCGCGTCGGTCAGCGGCTCCGAGGACATGATCACCGCGCAGGCGTGCACGCCGGCGTTGCGGATCAGGCCTTCCAGACCCTTCGCCGTGTCGTAGATCTTGGCGATATCGGGATTGGATTCGATGAGGGTGCGGACCTCGGCGGCCTCTTTGTACCGCTCGTGCTCGGGGTCGGTGATACCCGACACCGAGATGTCCTTGGCCATGATCGGCGGCGGCAGCGCCTTGGTGATCTGATCGGCGATCGCGAAGCCGGGCTGGCCGAACAGGACGCGGGCCGAATCCTTCAGCGCCGCCTTGGTTTTGATGGTGCCGAAGGTGATGACCTGGGCGACTCGGTCGGTGCCCCACTTCTCGGTGGCGTAGCGGACCATCTCACCGCGGCGGCGATCGTCGAAGTCGATATCGATATCGGGCATCGAGACGCGCTCGGGATTGAGGAATCGCTCGAACAGCAGACCGTGCGGCAGCGGGTCGATATTGGTGATCTTCAGTGCGTAGGCGACCAGCGAACCGGCGGCCGAACCGCGGCCCGGCCCGACCCGGATCCCGACCTCGCGGGCGTGGTTGATCAGGTCGCCGACGACGAGGAAGTAGGCCGGGAAGCCCATCTTCAGGATCACGTCGATCTCGTACTCGGCCTGATCGAGGTACTTCTGCGGGACACCGTCGGGGAAGCGGTACTCCAGGCCGCGCGCGACCTCCTTGCGCAGCCACGAGGCCTCGGTCTCACCCTCGGGCACCGGGAATTTCGGCATCCGGTCGCGGTGGGTCCACACATCCTCGTAGGACTGCACGCGCTCGCCGATCAGCACGGTGTTGTCGCACGCTCCGGGGACCTCGCCGTCCCAGATCTCGCGCATCTCCGCGGCCGACTTCAGGTAGTAGCCGCTGCCGTCGAATTTGAAGCGGGTCGGGTCGGACAGCGTCTTACCGGTCTGAATGCACAGCAGCGCTTCGTGATTCGTGGAGTCGGATTCGTGCACGTAGTGGCAGTCGTTGGTGGCCAGCGGCGGAATGCCCAGCTTCTTGCCGATGTCGATCAGGCCTTCGCGCACCCGGCGCTCGATGGACAGCCCGTGGTCCATCAGCTCGAGGAAGAAGTTGTCCTTGCCGAAGATCTCCTGCCACTTGGCCGCGGCCTCCAGCGCCTCGCGCTCGTGCCCCAGTCGCAGCCGGGTCTGCACCTCGCCCGACGGGCAGCCGGTGGTGGCGATGATCCCCTCGGCGTACTGGGCGATGATCTCGGCGTCCATGCGCGCCCACTTGCCGAGCTGGCCCTCGATCGAGGCCAGACTCGACAGCTTGAACAGGTTCCGCAGACCGGTCGCGGTCTCGGCGACCATCGTCATATGGGTATAGGCGCCGGAGCCGGAGACGTCGTCGCTCTTCTGGCTCGGGTCACCCCACTGCACGCGCTTGGTGTTGAACCGGGACTCGGGCGCGATGTAGGCCTCGATGCCGATGATCGGCTTGATGCCCTGCTTCTTGGCCGAGTTGTAGAACTCCGAGGCGCCGTACATATTGCCGTGGTCGGTCATCCCGACCGCGGTCATCCCGAGCCGCTCCGCCTCCTTGAACAGGGGCGTGATCTTGGCGGCGCCATCGAGCATCGAGTACTCGGTGTGATTGTGCAGATGTACGAATCCCGAGTCGGCCACGCGAGGAATCCTAGTCGACCGGACCGACAGCCGATGCCAGGGAACTACATGCGTGCAATTCGGAGCTCGGCGTGTCGGGCGAGTCTCCCGGAATCGCCGGGAATGCCCCGCATCGCCGTGGCGAACCTCACCGCCGCGACCGGGGCGGGCGGGCGATCGCCGGAACGGATTCGAGTGGCACCGGTAACGCCGCGCGGGCCCGGCGGCGATAACCCGGCTGCGAGAGACGAACGGTCCGGAAGGGCAGATCGGTGCGTCACGGCGGTCGGCGGTCATCGTGCCGCTCCCCGTCTCGCCGATGACGGTCGACCGAGACGAGGGCGGTCGGCCGTCATCATTTCTTCGTCGCCATCGTTCTCTTCGCCGTCGAACGCCGTCCCAGGTAGCTGCCGGCGGATCGCGGACGGGCGGGCTCCCACTACTCGCATCTCTGCCCTCCGATGCCGGCGAGCATTAACGTAATCACGCGCCCGGCGGGATAATTCGGGTAGTTCGCTACTCGCGAGCGGCACGGTACGGGGCGGGAGGATTGCCGGTATGAAGCGTTTGGTTGTGTGCTGTGACGGCACGTGGGGATCGGAGAGCAATCCGACGGTCTCCAATGTTGTGAAGATCGCCGAGTCGGTGCGGTCGAGCGCCGTCACCGACGCGGGCGACCATGTGGGACAACGGGTTTTCTATGTCGACGGCCCCGGCTCCCGCGGCTATCTGGCCGACAAACTGCTCGGCGGCGCGTTCGGGCTCGGCCTCGACGCCAACCTGTCCACGATGTACTGGCAGCTGGCACTGAACTGGGAACCGGGAGACGAGATCTACGTCTTCGGATTCAGTCGCGGCGCCTATACCGCCCGCAGTCTCGTCGGGATGATCAACCGGCTCGGACTGCTCACCGCCGACGCGATGGTCGAGCGCGCCTATCCCGAGGCGTTGAAGATCTACCGTCAGCGCAAAGTGGATCCCGACGGTCCGGATCGGCCGGAGTGGATCGAATTCCGTGAGCGCAACTGCGTCTATCCGGTGCCGATCACCTTCCTCGGCGTCTTCGACACCGTCGGCGCGCTCGGGGTGCCGCTGCTGACGTCGTGGCGCTACCGCTTCCACGACGTGCGGCTGTCGCGAAATGTGCGGTACGCGCGGCAGGCACTCGCGATCGACGAACGCCGCCGGATGTACGCACCGTGCCTGTGGGAGATCACCGACGACCCCGAGGGCGGCCCGAGCGGAGCCGACCGGGTGCAGCAGATCTGGTTCGAGGGTGTGCACACCGATATCGGCGGTGGCTACGCCGACAGCCGGCTCTCCGACATCACGCTGCGGTGGATGGTGGAGCAGGCGCGGACCGCCGGATTGAGCTTCGACGACGAGCGCATCGAACAACTCCTGAACCGCCCGGCCGCCGTGCCCCCCGTGCCCTCGGCCGCGGTGGCGGAGCCGGCGGTCACGGTGCCGGATTCGCCTCCGCGGGCGCACGATTCACTCACCGTCTTCTACCGCGTCCTCAATCGCGTGGGCTGGGCGCTGCATCCGCGCAACCCCCGCTTCTACGCGGATTCCTGGCGCCGTCTGTCCGCTCCGGGTGATCGACGTGTCTACCTCGCCGACTGTGCCGCGCCGTGCCCGACCTACCGCCCACCGAACGTCGTCCGCTGGGCCGAGGAACTGGACGGACCGTTGCCCACCCTGCCGGTCGGTGTGAGCGACGACAGCGTCGACGGTCACCCGGCAGGCGAACCTGTCGCGGGCGGACAGCACCCGGCGGGTAGCGGTTCGGTGGCCGGCACCGCCGCTTGATCGCCGCCGCCTGATCGCCGCCGCCCATCACGGCCTTCGCCAGGTGCGTTTGCCGGCGGTGCGGAGCTACGGCCCTGCTGATGCGCCGGAAATGACCGGTTTCGGCAACCGTCGGGATGGCCGACGGCGAATCGGCAGCGCCTCGCTCGCGGTGTGGCGCTGCCGGTTGCCGGGCTGTGCCCGCCGGCTGAACCTGTCCCCGGGCGCGCCCGCTGCGCGCCCGGGTTCGCTTGTGTCTCAGCGCCTTAGGCGGGCACGGCGACCCGAGTTCCGCATGCGCCGAGGGTGCGTGACCTGATCGAGATAAACCCGGCGTGTGATCGGTCGCACACATCACTGCAGGTCCAGCCAATTTTTCTCAGCGTAATAACATCTGTTGTTCACTTTACGTTATGTTTACGTTAACTTGCCGCAATCATTCTGTGACTCGCCAAGAAGCAGACAAACGGTCTGTTTTCACCGCGGCGAGCGGGCTTTTGTTCTGTAGATCGTCGCGTTGGTCCCACCACCGTTCGACGCATCCGGAGTTCATATCGCCATGCAGATCAGAAGACTGTTACCCCTCGCCGTCCTCGCCGCCGTCGTCACCGTGCCCGTCGCGGCCCACGCCGATGCCCCCGCTGTGCCGCCGCAACTGCAGCAGTTGGTGCAGGGATTGCCGCAGACGCAGCAGGACCAGGCTCAGCAATTCCTGCAGACCCTGCCGCAGCCGCTGCAGCAGGTGGTCCCGCAGACCTATTCCGACAACCTCGACGGCTGGATCAAGCACGCGCTCTTCGTGATGGGCCAGCACGGCATTCCGGGCAGCTACGACGGCATCTACCGCAATGCCATGCGCGAGTCGGGCGGCAACCCGCGTGCCATCAACCTCTACGACTCCAACGCCGCGGCCGGCATCCCCTCCAAGGGCCTGATGCAGGTCATCGATCCTACCTTCGCCGCCTATCACGTCGACGGCACCTCGGGCGACATCTACGACCCGGTCGCCAACATCGCGGCCGCCTGCAACTACGCCGCGCACCGCTACGGCTCGATCGACCACGTGTTCTCGGCGTACTGATCCGGGCTCGATCCGGCCTCAGCGCACGAGTAGCGCCACCGGCAGGCGGGCGAACAGCTTCTCCAGCCGGGTGCGGCCGGTGAAGGTGTGGCCGGTGAGACGGTCGGTCCAGGTGCCCGAGGGCAGGTCGAGGACGGTATCGGCCCACCCGCCCTCGGTCAGGGCCACGCTGTAGCGGGTCGCGGCCACGATCATTTGCGGCGCCTCACCGCTGCGGCCGCGTGCGTATCCCACCAGGTGCTCGCTGCGGTCGCCGCTGCCGAACAGCGGTGTGTAGGAGCCGCCGACGAAGCAGTCGGGCCGCTCCCGCCGCAACCACAGGGCGTAGGCGACGATCCACATCTTCGCCGCGCCGGAGTTCTCCAATTCCGGTGTGCCCGTGAGCGATTGCAACATTGCCAGGCGATGGCCGAAATCGACCGGCCGCCGGTTGTCCGGGTCGACCAGCGAGTCCTCCCACAGCTCGCAGCCCTGATACACATCGGGGATGCCGGGACCGCACAGCTGAAGCAGCTTCTGCCCCAGCGAATCCGACCACGCGTGCGGTGCGAGGCGGGTCGCCAGCTCACCGAGTTCGGCACCGACCGGCCCATCGATCACGGTGTCGAGCCAGCGATGCACCTCGGCCTCGAAGTCGACGTCGGGTTCCTCCCACGAGGACCGCAGACCGGCCTCGCGCACCGCCTTCTCGGCGAACAGGTGCAGGCGTTCGCGAAACCGCGGCACCGTGGCGGGGCGCCGCCCGTCGACCGGCCACACGCCGAACATGTTCTGCAGCAGGAAGTTCGCGGTCGGCCCGTCCGGCGCGGGCGCGAGTTCCAGCCAGGCGCCCACCGCCTTGGCCCAGCTGTCGGCCACCTGCGACAGCACCGTGATGCGGGCGCGCACATCTTCGCCACGCTTGGTGTCGTGCGTCGACAGTGTCGTCATGGTGGCCGGGCGGCGCACCGCGCGTTCGGCATTGGCGAGATGGAATTCCAGCACCGAACGGCCGAACCGGCCCGGGTCACCGCCCATCTCCTGCAGTGACACCAGACGCGACGCCTGATAGAACATGGTGTCGTCGACCGCCTTGGCCGCGACCGCGCCGCCGACCTGATGCATCCGCCGCGCCGCTTCTCCGCCGGCGGCCAGGGCCCGCACCAGGACCGACAGCGGGGCGGTCAGCTCCCGGTTGCGCTGCTGCACCTCGGCCACCACGGTGCCGAGCACCCCGGACAGGGGTGCGTAGTCGGTGCGGTACACCGGCATATGGGACAGCACCTCGATGGTGGCGTTGGTCAGCGCCATATCGCTGATCGCGGCGGAATCGAATCCGTTCACCGCCGCGTCGCGCTTCACCGCGCCGACCAGTCGCCGGACCTCGGGCACGAGCAGACGCTCGGCCACCGCGCGTTTGATGCGGTGTTCGGTATCGGCCATCCAGGCGGCATCGCTGCCGTGTCCCGACATCCGCCGCGACAACTCGGTGAGCGCGTTCTCCCCGGCCGGATCGACGAAGATGCCGCCGACCTCCGCGAGCGCTTCGTATCCGGTGGTGCCGTCGACGGGCAGGGTGGCGTCGAGCGGTTCGTGGCGGCCGAGCACCTTCTCCACCAGCAGCAGCCGCTGCGGGCCGATCAGTCGGCGCAGTTTCGCCAGATAGGCGGCCGGATACGCCAATCCGTCGGGATGGTCGACGCGCACCCCGTCGATGAGATCGTGTTCGCACCAGGCGGCCAGTTCGCGATGGGTCAGGTCGAAGACCGCCGGCTCCTCCTGCCGGATCGCCGCCAGCTCCGAGACCGCCAGGAATCGCCGATAGCTGCAGATCCCGGCCTTCCAGCTGACGAGGCGATAGTGCTGGCGGTCATGGATGCGCAGCGCGTTCTCCCCGTCGGTGCCGGGCGCGATCGGGAAACGCAGATCACGCAGGGCCAGGACCGGTTCGGGGCCCGAGCGGTCGACGGTCAGCGCGGCCGGATCGTTCTCGCTGTGCAGTACGGGCAGCGCCAGCCGCCCGCCCGCGCCGTTACCCGGGCTCCAGTCGATGTCGAAGAAATGCGCGAATTTCGAATTCTTGCCGTTGCGCAGCACATCCCACCACCACGGATTGCGCCGCGGATCGCCGACGCCGACGTGATTGGGCACCAGATCGACGATCAGGCCCATACCGCGGCCGCGGACCTCGTCGGCGAGCGCCTTCAGCCCGCCCGGCCCGCCCAGTGCCGCCGACACGGTGGTCGGATCGGTGACGTCGTAGCCGTGCGCGGAGCCCGGCATCGCGGTCATCACCGGGGACAGGTACAGATGCGAAATACCCAGCTGCTGCAGATATTCGGCGATCGCGCGGGCATCGGCGAAGGTCAGGGCGTCCGGGCGCAGCTGTAGCCGGTACGTGCTGCGCACGGGGGTCCGGCGGGCGATCGGGCCGGTGCGGTGTTCAGGGGAAGGGGTGTCTGTCATCTCGATATCGGTGTGGATTCGGTGCGGCGGAGAACGAGCAGGCAGCGAGCGGGTACGGCGACCGTAGCCGCTGCGGGGTAGGTGGCATCTGTGCGCCCGGTGGGTGTCGAGCAGTCCAGCGCCACCGTCCAGTGCGCGCCGAATTCCGGTCCGGGTACGGCGAATTCGAGGGGTGCGTCGTGGGCATTGAAACACAGCAGGAAGGAATCATCGCGCACTCGTTCCCCGCGTGGGCCCGGTTCGGCGATCGCCTCGCCGTTGAGGAACACCGCCAGGGAGCGGGCGAAGCCGGTATTCCAGTCGGCGGTGGTCATCTCCGTGCCGCCGGGGGTGAACCACGCGATATCGCCGGCGCTGGGGAGTTCGTCGGGTGCGGCGTCGGGGAGTTCGCCGGGGCGTCCGTCGAAGAAGCGCCGGCGCCGGAACACCGGATGGGCGTGGCGCAGCGCGAAGGCGGTGCGGGTGAACGTCAGCAGGTCGGCGTATTTCTGCGCGGCGCCCCAATCCATCCAGGACAGTGGCGAATCCTGGCAGTAGGCATTGTTGTTGCCCTGCTGGGTGCGCCCGATCTCGTCGCCGTGCAGCAGCATGGGTGTGCCTTGCGACAGCGCCAGCGTGGCGATCATGTTGCGGCTCTGGCGATCTCGCAGCGAACAGACCTCCGGATCGTCGGTGGGACCCTCGATCCCGCAGTTCCAGGACCGGTTGTAATCTTCGCCGTCGCGATTGTCCTCGCCGTTGGCGTGATTGTGTTTGTCGTTGTAGGACACCAGATCTCGCAGTGTGAACCCGTCGTGGGCGGTCACGAAATTGATGCTCGCGCCGGGGCGGCGGCCGGTGGCCTCGTACAGATCGGAACTGCCCATGAACCGGGAGGCGAATTCGCCCAGGGTCGCCGGTCGGCCGCGCCAGTAGTCGCGCACGGTATCGCGGTACTTGCCGTTCCACTCGGTCCACAGCCCCGGAAAGTTCCCGACCTGGTAGCCGCCCTCGCCGACATCCCACGGTTCGGCGATCAGTTTGACCTGGCTGACCACCGGGTCCTGCTGCACCAGATCGAAGAAGGTGGAAAGCCGGTCCACATCGTGTAATTCGCGCGCCAGCGTGGCCGCCAGATCGAAGCGGAAGCCGTCGACGTGCATCTCGAGAATCCAGTACCGCAGCGAATCCATGATCAGCTGCAGGGTGTGCGGATGGCGCACATTGAGGCTGTTGCCGGTGCCGGTGTAGTCCATGTAGTGCGCCGGATCGTCCTCGGCCAGACGGTAATACGCCGCGTTGTCGATCCCGCGCAGGCCGATCGTCGGTCCCAGGTGATTCCCCTCGCCGGTGTGGTTGTAGACCACGTCGAGGATCACCTCGATGCCGGCGCTGTGCAGCGCCCGGACCATCGCCTTGAATTCGGTGACCGCGGCCCCGGCCCGCGGGTCGGCGGCGTATTCGTGGTGTGGTGCCAGATAGCCGAAACTGTTGTACCCCCAGTAGTTTCGCAGTCCGCGGTCGAGCAGGATCCGGTCGTGCAGGAACTGGTGGACCGGCATCAGTTCGATCGCGGTGACGCCCAGCGACAGCAGATGGTCGATGATCGCCGGATGCCCGATGCCCGCGTAGGTGCCGCGCAGTCGCTGCGGAATCGCCGGATGTGTCATCGTCATACCCTTGACGTGGGCTTCGTAGATGACGGTTTCGTGATAGGGCCGCCGCGGTGCGCGGTCACCGGCCCAGTCGAAGTACGGGTTCACCACCACGCCGGTCATGGTGTGTCCCAGCGTATCCGCGCCGTAGGTGTGCAGGGTGGCGTCGGCGGCGAATCGGCCCGCGAAGGCCTTGCCGTAGGGATCGAGCAGTAGTTTGCTGCTGTCGCAACGCAGACCGCGGGCGGGATCGTAGGGGCCGTGCACGCGGAACCCGTAGCGCTGCCCGGGGGCGACGGTGGGTAGATAGGCGTGCCAGACGTATCCGTCGACCTCGTCGAGCGGGATGCGGTGCTCACCGCCCGCACGATCGATCAGGCACAGCTCGACCCGCTCGGCAACTTCGGAGAACACCGAGAAGTTGGTGCCGGCGCCGTCGTAGGTCGCGCCCAGCGGATAGGCGGCACCCGGCCAGACGCCGAGAGGCGTCATCTCACCGGATGTATCGGGCCGAACCATATATCGACAGTAACCGTCGCGCCGGAGCCGCCGGTGCGGGTGGGCCGGGTCGAGCCGGGCCGGTAATCCGGTGGCTATCGATGGCCCGGCCGCGGCCGACGGTCCGCGCGGGTCGCGCGGCACCGTGGTTACCGCAGGCCGCGCCGCCAGGTCTGCCCGACCAGGTCGGCGCCGAAACTGTGGTGCGGCCGGGAATCGACGAGCTCGAATCCGGCGCGCTGGTAGATCCGCCGCGCCGCGGTGAGCACATCGTTGGTCCACAGCACCATGTCCCGATATCCGGCCTCGGTCGCGAATCGCAGGCACTGCTCGACCAGTGCGGTGCCGACGCCGAGCCCGCGCGCCGACGGTTCCACGAGCAGCAGCCGCAGCCGGGCGGTGGTGTCGTCCTCGCGCACGCAGAACACCGCACCGGCCGCCGCGCCGTCGGTCTCGGCGATCCACGCCCGCTCGCTTTCCGGATCGTGCCCGGCCAGGAAGTCGGCCACGATCTTCGCGACCAGCGCCTCGTAGTCGGTGTCCCAGCCGTATTCGGCGGCGTAGAGCACCGCATTGCGCTGGATGATCCAGCCGTAGTCGCCGGGACGGGGAGATCGGAGACGGACCTCGCGCGCGCCGCTCGCCGCTGGTGAACTTGCGCGGCTCGCCGCGGTGGCCGGGTCGAGCAGTTGTTCGATCGTGCGCATCGCGGTGCGCAGGCGACGCCGGTCGGCGGCGCTGTGCCCGGCCAGCAGCGCGGCGATGTCGTGCGCGGAGCGGCGGTCGAGATCGTCGGCCGCGGCCCGCCCGGCGTCGGTGAGCTGGACGAGTTGCAGGCGAGCGTCGGAGCCGGAGCGGTGCCGGCGCACCAGCCCGGCGCTCTCGAAGCGGGCGAGGATCCGGCTCAGATAGCCGGGGTCCAGGCCCAGGTCGGTACGCAGTGTGCGGACGCCCAGCGGTCCGGAGTGCGCGAGTTCGAACAGGATTCGCGCCTCGGTGAGCGAGAAGTCGCTGTCGAGCAGATGTTCCTCGAGGACGCCGATCAACCGGGTGTAGCGGCGGTTGAACGCGCGCACGGCGCCGACGTCGTCGTGATCGAGCGCGGGGATCGTCACGACCCTCCCTTCGCAGTTCTTTGACCGAGTCAAAGATATCGCGCGGCGGCCCCACGCACGCCGGATTCGCCGCGGTGATAACTTGAACGGCGTTCAAGACCATTTCGTGAAGGGATCCGCGTGGCCCTGACAGCCGACCAGATCACCGCCCTCGACGCCGCGCACGTCTGGCATCCCTACGGCGGCTTCCCGGCGAGCACCGAACCGCTGGTGGTCGCCTCGGCCGCGGGCACCCGCCTGACCCTGGCCGACGGCCGCGAACTGGTCGACGGGATGAGTTCGTGGTGGGCGGCGGTGCACGGCTATCGGCACCCCGTGCTGGATGCCGCGCTGCTCGAGCAGTCGCAGCGGATGAGTCACGTCATGTTCGGCGGGCTCACCCACGAACCGGCCGTGCGGCTGTCCCAACTGCTGGTGGAGCTGACTCCCGACGGTCTGGACAAGGTGTTCCTCTGCGATTCCGGTTCGGTCTCGGTCGAGGTCGCGGCCAAGATGTGCCTGCAGTACTGGCGGGCGCTGGGACAGCCGGAGAAACGGCGGCTGTTCACCTGGCGCGGTGGGTATCACGGCGACACCTTCACCCCGATGAGCGTGTGCGATCCCGAGGGTGGCATGCATTCGCTGTGGACCGATGTGCTGACCGAGCAGATCTTCGCGCCCGTACCGCCGGTCGACTTCGATCCCGGCTACGTCGCGGAGCTCGACCGGATGCTGGCCGCGCATGCGCACGAGACCGCGGCGGTGATCGTCGAACCGGTCGTGCAGGGCGCGGGTGGAATGCGTTTCCATCATCCGCGCTACCTGAACGAGCTGCGCCGCCTGTGCGACGAGCACGGCGTGCTGCTGGTCTTCGACGAGATCGCCACCGGATTCGGCCGCACCGGAACGTTTTTCGCCGCCGAGGCCGCCGGGGTGGCGCCCGATGTGATGTGCGTGGGCAAGGCCCTCACCGGCGGATATATGACCCTGGCCGCCGCCTTGTGCACCACCCGCATCGCCGAGACCGTCAGCGCGGCCCACGGCGGGCTCATGCACGGGCCCACGTTCATGGGCAATCCGCTGGCCTGCGCGGTCGCGGTCGCCTCGGTGGAACTGCTGCTCTCGCGGGATTGGGCGGGCGAGGTCGCCGCGATCGAAGCGGGTCTGAAAACGGGACTTGCTGCGGCACAGGATAATCCGCGCGTGGTGGACGTGCGCGTGCTCGGCGCGATCGGGGTGGTGGAACTCGACCACGCGATCGATATGGTCGCCGCGACCCGCGCCGCCGTCGAGGCCGGCGTGTGGCTGCGGCCGTTCCGCAATCTGGTCTATACCATGCCGCCGTTCATCAGCAGTGCCGACGATATCGCCCGCATCGCCGCCGGTGTGGTCGCCACCGCCGCGGCCGGTTGAACCGAATTCCCCTCCGGCGCGCGGTTCGTCGTATATCGGAAATTTATTTTCGTGTGATATGGTAACAGCGAGCACGAAAATTCCTGTCTATCATCGGCATTCGCGCGGTGATATCCACCGGCTCTTCGGACGGTGAAAGGGAATTCGATGATCGGCACCGAACCCAGTCGTACGGCGATGATGGCGGCCGCGGCCCGTGCGGCCCACCTGCTGATCGACAGCGAGCCCTATCTGTTCCGCGACACCATGGCATCCGCCCTGCTCGGCCCGCATGCGGAGGAGCTCATCGGCTACCACCTGCAGCGCGGCGACCATCCGCTGCTCGCCGCGGTCCGGGCGCAGGCGACGGTGCGCAGCCACTGGGTCGAACGGCGCCTCGCAGAATCGGCTGCGGCGCAATATGTCGTTCTCGGGGCGGGACTCGACAGTTTCGGATATCGCGATGCGGCCGAAGGGATCCGGGTATTCGAGGTCGATCATCCCGGCACCCAGCGGTGGAAAAGGGAAATTCTCGCCATCGGCGATATCCGCCCGGTCGGGGAGGTGGTTTTCGTACCCGTCGATTTCGAACGCGACGATCTGCCGCGGCATTTGGCCGATGCCGGATTCGAGCCCGCACGTCCCGCGCTCATCAGCTGGCTCGGCGTCAGCATGTATCTCACCGCCGAGGCGATCGGCACCACGCTGGCCGGCCTCTCCGGTCTGGCCCCGGGCACGGAACTGGTGATGGAGTACATGCTCGATCCGGCACTGCGCGACGGCAACGGACACGCCTACGCCGAATCCGTCCAGCCCGTCACCAGTGCCCAGGGCGAACCGTGGCTGAGCACCTTCACTCCGGAAACCCTCGACGACGTCCTGCATCGGTACGGATTCACCACCGTCGAGCACATCAGTCACCGCGCGGCGGTACCGGCAGGCTGGTGGAGGCGCGCCGATGCGCTGCAACCGGTGGATCTGTGCCGGCTGGCATATGCGCGCATCGGCGGGTGACCCCGCCGTGGCCTGCGGCGGTAGGCGCGGTGTGTTTGGCTGGACTCCGACGCCTAGGAGCCGAGGAGTGGGGAATGCGGGCACTGCGAGTGATCGTCGTCGGCGGGGGAATCGGCGGAATGGCCGCCGCGATCGCGCTGCATCAGGGCGGGCACGACGTCGAGGTCTGGGAGCGGGCCGCCGATATCGGCGCGGCGGGGTCGGGATTGACGCTGTGGCCCAACGGATTACGTGCCCTGGACGCGATCGGAGTGGGGGCGCGGGTGCGCTCGCGCGCGATGGCCGACACCGAGGGCGGAATCCGTGACCGCTCCGGCCGCTGGCTGACCCGCACCGACACCGGGAAAATGGCCGAGCGGTACGGCTCGGTGGTGGCCGTGCATCGCGCGGACCTGTTCGATATTCTGCGCACCGCACTCGGCGACGACCGGCTGCGCCTGGGACGCACCGTCACCGGCGTCGACACCGAAGGTAGTTGGGAGACAACGGCATCGGGAAACGGCGGCGCGGCGCCGGCAACGGGTGTGCCCGGGCACAACGCCGCGGAAGACGAGACTCCGGAGGCGCGTGACACCACCGGAGATGTCCGGGCGTCCAATGGCGGACAGGGGCCGGATACCGCCGCGAACGCGCGGGAGCCGGTGCGGGATGTGCCCGCGGAGCGCGCGGCGAGCGAACATGGCGGGCGGGGAGCGCGGGTTCTGTATGCCGGGGGAGCGGAGACGGCGGATCTGGTGATCGGGGCCGACGGCCTGCGCAGTGTCGTGCGGGCCGCGGTCTGTCCGCACGCCCACCCGCCCCGCTATGCCGGATACACCGCCTGGCGGATGGTCACCGCGCCGCGGCCCGAACTTCGCCAGGGCGGCCAGATATGGGGCAGCGGTGAGATTTTCGGCATCGTCCCGCTGTCCGACCACCGGGTGTACATGTTCGGCGCGGTGAACGCCGCCGAAGGTGAGCGCGGGGCAGACGGCGAATTCGCGGAAGTGCACAGGCGTTTCGGTGAGTGGCCGGATCCGGTGCCGCGGCTGCTGGCGGCGGTGTCGCCGGAATCGGTGATGCGCCACGACATCTACGAGCTTCCCGATCTGCCGACATTCGTGCGCGGTCCCGTCGCGCTGCTCGGCGACGCCGCGCACGCGATGACGCCGAATATGGGACAGGGCGCCAATCTCGCGCTCGAGGATGCCGCCACCCTGGCCGCGCTGCTCGACGACCGCGGGGTCGAGGACGCACTGCGCGGCTACGACTCGCTGCGCCGCCCGCGTACCCGCGCGCTCGCTCATCGCTCGCGGCGGATCGGGACGGTCGCGCAATGGTCGTGGCCGCCCGCCGTCCGGGCTCGCGACACCGCGCTGCGGCTGATGCCCGGCTGGGCCATGCTGCGCAGCTTCGATCGGGCCCTCGACTGGAACCCGCCGCGCTGACCTGTACGGGTTCGATCGAGGCCCCCGCCGCAATCGTCCTGAACGGCGTTCAAGTATGCTTCCGAGCTGTGAACGAGGATCCGTTGAGCTGGTTGGACGAGCGTGCGGGTGACCGGGTGCGCGCCGGATTGCGGCGGCAGCTGCGGGCGCGACCGGCGCACAGCGGTCTCATCGACCTCGCCTCCAACGACTACCTGGGCCTGTCGCGGCACCCCGAGGTGATCGCGGGCGCGGTCGAGGCGGTCCGGACCTGGGGCGCCGGTGCGACCGGATCGCGGCTGGTCACCGGCACCACGGTCGCGCACGAGGAATTCGAGGCCGACCTGGCCGACTTCGTGGGGGCGCAGGCGGGCCTGGTCTTCGCCTCCGGCTATGCCGCCAACCTCGGCATCGTCACCGCCTTGGCCGGGCGCGGCGCGCTGGTGGTCT
Source organism: Nocardia sp. AB354 (assembly GCF_049538315.1). Taxonomy (NCBI): domain Bacteria; kingdom Bacillati; phylum Actinomycetota; class Actinomycetes; order Mycobacteriales; family Nocardiaceae; genus Nocardia; species Nocardia sp. AB354. Next base: position 64,638 of record NZ_JBMVFU010000014.1, read on the forward strand.
CCGATGCCGGTAGCCACGCCTCGCTGGTCGATGCCTGCCGACTCTCGCGGGCGCGGGTGGAGATCGCGCCGCATCGCGATGTCGAGGCGGTCGACCGGTTGCTGTCGCAGCGCACGGAGGACCGCGCGCTGGTGCTCACCGACTCGGTGTTCAGCGCCGACGGCGACCTCGCGCCGCTGGCCGATCTGCATCGGGTGGTCCGCGCGAACGGTGCGGTGCTGATCGTCGACGAGGCGCACGGCATCGGCGTGCGCGGCGACGGTGGCCGCGGCCTGGTGCAGGAACTCGGCCTGGCCGGGCAACCGGATCTGATCGTCACAGCCACCTTGTCGAAAGCCCTTGCCGCGCAGGGCGGAATCGTGTTGTGCGACGAGCGGGTACGCGCCCACCTCATCGATACCGCGCGCACGTTCATCTTCGACACCGGATTGGCGCCCGCCGCGGTGGGCGCCGCACATGCGGCCCTGCGGCTGCTGCGCAAGGAACCGGAGCTGGGCGGGCGAGTGCTCACCCGGGCCGCCGATATCGCGCGCATCGCCGGTGTGCCGCAACCGGATTCGGCGGTCGTCTCGGTGGTGCTGGGACAGGCGCAGGTCGCCTACGACGCCGCGCAGCAGTGCCGGGAGCGCGGTCTGAGCGTGGGCTGCTTCCGGCCGCCGTCGGTGCCGGAAGGCACCTCGCGGCTGCGGCTGACCGCGCGTGCCGACCTCACCGATGCCGAGATGGAGACCATCGCCACGGTGCTGGACGAGGTGCTGACCGCGGCGCGGGATCCGCAGGCCGCCTGAGTGATGCGAGCACCGGAGGAGCGAGACGCTATGAGCAGGTTGATCGTCACGGGAACCTCGACCGACGTCGGGAAGACCGTCGTCACGGCCGCGCTGGCCGCGGCGGCGCGGTCGGCCGGGCGCACGGTCGCGGTCTGCAAACCCGCACAGACCGGCGTGGCTCCGGACGAACCGGGCGACCTCGCGGTGATCGAGCGGCTGTCGGGCGTGACCCGCACGCTCGAACTGGCCCGCTATCCCGAACCGCTGGCCCCCGACACGGCCGCCCGCCGCTGCGGGCAACCGTTGCTCACTCTCGGTGAGACGGTGGCCGGAATCGACTCGCTGGCCGATGCCGACCTCACGCTGATCGAGGGCGCGGGCGGACTGCTGGTTCGCGTCGGGGAGTTCACGCTGCTCGAACTGGCGCAGAAACTGGACGCACCGGTACTGGTGGTGGCGGCCGCGGGCTTGGGGACCCTCAACCACAGCGAACTCACCACCCGAGCCCTCGCCGCCGCCGGTGTGCGCTGCGCGGGACTGGTCATCGGATCCTGGCCGAGCGCACCGGATCTCGCCTCCGAATGCAACCGCACCGACCTGCCCGAGGTCACCGGTGTCGAGGTCGTCGGGGTGATTCCCGAGGGCGCCGGACAGTGGCTGCCCGAGCGATTCGCCGATACCGCCTCCGGCTGGTTCCATGCGGACTGGATGCGGCGATACCTCGGCTGAGCCGGCCGAGGCGGCGACGCCCCGGTTCGTGTCGGTGGGGCCTGGCAGGATGCGGGGTATGAGCGCAACCGGGGAGGATGCCCGCGACTATGCCCTGTCGCTGCCGGAGACGTCGGAGCAATTCGCTTGGGGGATGCCGACTTTCCGGGTCGCGGGCAAGCTGTTTCTGACGCTGCCCGAGGCAGAGACCTCGATGGCGGTGCGCTGCCCGATCGTCGATCGCGACGAACTGGTCGTGGCCGAGCCCGGGAAATTTTGGATCGCCGCGCACGAGGCCGGTAACGCGTGGGTGCGCGCCCGGCTGGCCGCCCTGGACGACCGGGCCGAACTCGAGGCGATCATCCTCGATTCGTGGCGCCAGGCTGCACCTCGCCACCTCCTCGACGACCAGCGGTAATCGATATCGGGTATCACCGCGGCGCGGCGCGGAGGGGATGCGCCGGTCGCGAACGCCCTTACAGTGGGTGGGGATGTCCATGCGAGATCGGCACCCTTCCACGGTCGCGGATTACGACGATGCGCGACGGCGGGCCCGGCTGGCCGAAACCCGTGTGGGGCACCGCTGGCGGACGCTGGGGCGGACGCGGCGCGTGCTGCTGCGGGCGGCGCTGGTCCCGATCGTCGTTCTGGTCGTGTTCGCGCAGTACTGGCATTACGACGTTTCCCCCGAGCAGGCACGGCTGGCGCGCACCGATCCCGCGGTGCTGCCCATCTCCGGCCCGGCCGCGGCGAGCGACCGCGACACCGCGGTGTTCGACCTCGTCGGCCTGGGTTCGCTCGATGCCTCCGATACCGCGCGCGCGTTGCCCTCACTGCGGCAACTGGGTTCGGTGTGGGCGGTGCGATACGACAACACCGGTATCGACACCAAGGTCATCAGCGATCTGATCATCCGCGTCACCGAGGCCGCCCGCATCCACAAGGTGGTGCTGGTCGGCCACAGCATGGGCGGGGTGATCGCCCTCGAGATCGCCAAACACATCCACACCCACAGCACGCGCACCCTGTCGGGGGTGATCCTGGACTGCACGCCGGTCGACCTGGCCGCGGTGCGGCCGGAAAGCCGCGACCAGGGCGAGGATCTGCTGCGCTGGTTCGGCTGGTTCCCGGGCACGCGGGAGAGCCGGGGGCTGCGACTGCTGGCGGAAACCTATTCCCGGCATGACCAATTCGTCGACTACGGTTCCAGTCCGCCCGGCATCCGGACCGCGTCGCTGCGCCGTACCGTCACCGAGGTGCTGCGGCAGAAGATCTTCAACACCGACGCCGCCAGCAACGGCCTCATCGAAGATCAGTTCAAGGCCATCGTCGCCAGCGGCGCGATCGACGACCTGCGCGCGCTGGCGAAACCGGCGGCCGGCAAACCCCGCCCGGCCGTCGTGTTCATCCGACCGCACAATCCGTACCGGGATTCCGTCGTGGACGACGTATACACCCATCGCGCACTGATCGACACCGTCGGCGGTGTCGACGGCACACTCCTGGTGGTGCTGACCCGCAGCACGGGCCACGCCGATCCGCGCCGGCATCCCCGCGAATACAACACGGTGATCGCGCAGCAGGTCGTGCCGTTCATCGGGCTGGTTCACTCCGAGCAGTCCATGGGCATGCCGTGAACCGGCGGTTCAGCGCACGGCGTCGTCGAAGGCCGGGCGAATTCCCGAGGGCGGCACCATGTTCCACCGCTCGAGGTGGGCCCGCACCTGCTCGGCGGCATCGATGTTGAGCGGGCTCGACGTCCACAGCACATAGGGCAGATCGAGAAACCGCTGGTGCGTGACGGCGCGCAGCCGGTTGATTCCGGGTTTGGCGCGCAGCGCTTCCACCTTCTGGGCGAAGCTCTGCCCCGGATAGTCGACGAAGACGATAGCGTCCGGGTCGGCGGCGGCCAGGCGTTCCCACGACACCGTAGTCCACGTGTCGGCCACATCGTCGAGTGCGTTGCGGGCACCCGCGGCCTCGAGGACGGCCTGGGGTCCGCCGAATCTGCCGCTGGAGAAGATGGTGTCGCTCGCGCTGTCGAAGACGAACACGGTCGGGGGTGTCGCGGCCCGCGGTGCCGCGCGCAATCGCTCGAGGCGGGTATCGATGTCGGCGACGAGTGCGGTGGCCCGATCGGGACGGCCGGTGATCGCACCCAGATTCGACAGATCCGCGCGCAGCGCCGCCCACGGCTCGACGGTGCCGCGCTGCCGCTGACCGGCGTGCGGGCGGCAACTCTCGGTGAGGATGTAGGGCGCGATGCCGTGGGCGCGCAGCGTATCCGGGGTGAGGTCGGTGGCCTCGCTGTAGCCGTAGTTCCAGCCGGCCACCATCACATCGGGGCGCTGGGCGAGCACCGTCTCCCGCGACGGCGAGGTCGGCGCGACATTGTTCAGGCGATCGACCACGTCACCGTAGTGGCGCCGCAGGGTCGCGACGTCCTGTTGCAGACCGGCCACGGCGGCCACCGAATCCTGTGCGCCCAAGGCCAGCGTCATCGCGACCATATTGGTGTCGTTGACGAACATGCGCTGTGCCGGAGCCGGAAAGCGTGCCTGTTCACCGCAATTGGTCAGGGTCAGGTTGCCGTCCGAAGGCTGCGCGGGGCCGCACGCCACCAAGCACGCGACGGTCGACCCGACGGCGAGCCAACGCAGAAGTTGCATATCGTCCACCTTCAACGGTTTTCGGGACTACAGCTGCCGGGTTCGCGGCGCCGGCGAGGTTCGTGCACGGTGGACGGCCGGCATATGCGCCGCCGTTTCCGGGCAGCGGTGAGCCGGGTGGTGCCGAATCACGATGACCGACGTCCGCGAGCGGCGGGTGGGCCCTGGGCGGCGTCGGGCGGTGCGGTCGGCTCGGGTCACCGCAGCGGTGCCGGTACCTCATCCGGCAGCCTCGGAATTCGGTTCCAGCAGTAGATGTGTCGCACCCGTCTCCGGGTGTCGCACGCGCGCCGCCCGCACACCGAAGACGGCGGCGAGGACCTCGGAACTCAACGCCTCCCGGGGCGGACGCGGATCCGATGCGGATCCGTCGTGCACGACCAGAACCCGATCGCAGTAACGGTCGGCCAAGGTCAGATCGTGCAGGGCGACCACGACCGTGCGGCCCAGTCCCCGAACCAGATTCAGCAGCGCGAGCCGGTGGGTGATGTCCAGGTGATTGGTCGGCTCGTCGAGCAACAGCAGCGGACTCGCCTGCGCCAGCGCCCGGGCCAGCAGCACCCGCTGCCGCTCACCGCCGGACATCCGCCGCACCGGGCGCTCTGCGAAGCCGTCGAGATCGACCGCCGCTAAGGCCTCGCCGACCGCGCGGCGTTCGGCCGGACTACCGGCGCCCCACGGCGGCAGATACGGCGTGCGCCCCAAGGCGACCACCTCACCGGCGCACAGATCCGCCGGCGGCTGGTCGTCTTGTCCCACCATGGCGACCAGGCGAGCGCGCCGTCGCGGCGATATCGCGTGCAGCGCTTCGCCGTTCACCAGAACCCGGCCCTGCCGTGGGCGCAGCAGTCCGCCCAGTGTGCGCAGCAGCGTGGATTTTCCGGCGCCGTTCGGCCCGACGATGCCGACCACTTCACCGGGCTCGACGCCGAAATCGACGCCTGTCAGCACGTCCCGGTGGCGGGGCCCGCACGCCAACTGCCGGACCCGGAGAACAGCGGGCGCGGACTCCGCCGCCTTCGCAGCGGGCAGCCGCGTTCCGTCCACAGGTTCGGGCTCGCGGGTCCGGAGACGGCGGATCATGCCGCACCGAACCGGTAGTGCCGCCGACCCATCAGCAGCAGGAACACCGGTGCGCCGATCAGTCCGGTGAGCACACCGACCGGAATTTCGGTGGGCCGCACCAGGATCCGGGCCGCCGCGTCGGCCGCGACCAGGAACAGCGCACCGCACAGCGCGGCGACCGGCAGTAATCGCCGATGGGTGGAGCCCACCAGCATCCGCGCCGCATGCGGTACCACCAAACCCACGAAACCGATCCCGCCGGACACCGCCACCAGGACGCCGACCAGAATCGCCAGCCCGGTGAACAGCCCGTAGCGCACGGCCCGCACCGGCACTCCCACCGATGCGGCGGTATCGGCGCCCACGCTCAGCGCGTCGAGCCAGCCGTGTACGGCGAACAGCGCCGCGCCCGCGACCGCGACCACGGTGGCGGGCACCGCGATTCGGGTCCAATCCGCCCCGGCCAGGCTGCCGAGCAGCCAGAACAGCACCGACTGCGCGGCCTTCGGATCGGCGCTGCGGAAGATGAGATAGCTGCTCAGTGCCGAAAACGCCGATCCCAGCACCGTTCCGGTCAAGACGAGACGCAGCGGCGTCAATCCGCCCTGCGCCATCGCGATCGCGAAAACCGTTGCCGCCGCGACGAAGGCGCCGACGAGCGCGCCGCCCGACAGCGCCCAGATGCCCGCACCCTCGAACAGGCCCGACGTGATCACGGCCGCGGCGCCCACCCCCGCGCCCGAGGAGACACCCAGCAGATAGGGATCGGCCAGCGGATTGCGCACCAAGGTCTGCATGGCGGCACCGGCGAGCGCCAGTCCCGCGCCGACCACGGCGGCCAGTATCGTGCGCGGCACCCGCAACTGCCACACGATGGTGTCGAAGGCGGGATCGACCGCACCGCCGCCGTTCAGATGTCCGCCCAGCACTTCGATCACTGCTCGAATCGGCAGCGGTTCGGCGCCGCACGCGGTCGCCACGACCATCGCGACGAGCAGCGACGCCAGCGTCAGGGGAACGACGATCGTTGTCCGGACGCGGTTCATCGCCGGAACTCCACAGGCATCACGCGACCTTTTCAGAGCAGTGCCCGGCGACCGAGGTCTGACTCCCGCACCGGTCCGCATCAGCGGCCGCCGCGGTCACAGTGGCGCGACCGTCCCGGATTCCCACCGGATTCCCGCGCCGCCGGGGATGACGGTCCCGAATACTACCGTCCGAAATGTCCGGCTAGCGCACCCGGCTCCCGAGCAGATGCAGTACCCCGCCCACGAACAACTGCAGTCCGAAGTCGAACCGCTCGGTGGCCGAGGTGTTCTCGTAGAGCGGGGAATCCTCCTCGGCCAGTGCGCCCGCGGAGTCCATCTGCATCCGCGACTGCTCGTCCACCGTCTCGCCGAGTACGTAGTAGAGCAACGTGTAGGCGGCCAGATCGGCCTCCTCGCGCGTCATGCCGCCGCGAATCATCGCACTGGCCAAGCGTTCCCGGCCCTTGCTGGTGGTCAGCCGGGAAGCGTAGGTGGCCGAGACCACCTCCGCGCCGTCGCGATACGCCAGCAGGCACGAACGCAGCCGATGCGCCAGTTCGCTGATCTGGCCCGGCCAGTCCTCGGCGGCGACGGGCTCGTCCATCGGGGTGAGGATGCGGTCGGCGACCGCGCCGAGCAGCGCCTGCTTGTTCGGGAAATGCCAGTACAGCGCGCCCGGCTGCACGAGCAGAGCGGTGGCGAGGCGGCGCATGGTCAGATCGGCGAGCCCGTACTGATCGAGGATGGCGATGGCGCCGTCGATCACATCCGCCCGATGTAGCTGCACTTCTACCCCTCGTATGTTTTGACTCACTGACCCCGCTACCCTAGCCTGAACACCGTTCAAGTTGCACGGCATGGACGCGCAGGCCCGGAGGCGGCAGCCTGCGTAACCACGGAGGGCCCAGTCCATGCCACTACGGGCACGGCCGCACCGGCCGAAAGAAGGGATTCGTGCTGTGACGCAGGCACCCGTGAAGACCGACATTCTGGCCACCGCGCGTGAGCAGGTGCTCGAACGTGGCGTCGGGCTGACCCAGGAGCAGACCCTCGAGGTGCTGCGTCTGGGCGACGACCAGCTCGAGGCGCTGCTGGAGCTCGCGCACGAGGTGCGGATGAAGTGGTGCGGCCCCGAGGTCGAGGTCGAGGGCATCATCTCGCTCAAGACCGGCGGCTGCCCCGAGGACTGCCACTTCTGCTCGCAGTCGGGTCTTTTCCAGTCGCCGGTGCGCGCCGCCTGGCTCGACATCCCGAGCCTGGTCGAGGCCGCGAAGCAGACCGCCAAGACCGGCGCGACCGAATTCTGCATCGTCGCCGCCGTGCGCGGTCCGGACGAGCGGCTGATGGCGCAGGTCGCCGCCGGCGTCGAGGCCATTCGCAACGAGGTCGACATCCAGGTCGCCTGCTCGCTGGGCATGCTCAACCAGGAACAGGTCGATCAGCTCGCCGCCATGGGCGTGCACCGCTACAACCACAACCTCGAGACCTCCCGCTCGCACTTCCCGAACGTGGTCACCACCCACACCTGGGAGGAGCGTTGGGACACCCTGCGCATGGTGCGTGAGGCCGGTATGGAGGTGTGCTGCGGCGGCATCCTCGGTATGGGCGAAACCCTGGAGCAGCGGGCCGAATTCGCCGCCGATCTGGCCGAATTGGAGCCCGACGAGGTTCCGTTGAACTTCCTCAACCCGCGCCCGGGCACCCCCTTCGGTGACCTCGAGGTGCTGCCCGCGGCCGACGCGCTGCGCGCCGTCGCCGCGTTCCGGCTCGCGCTGCCGCGCACCATCCTGCGCTTCGCCGGCGGCCGCGAGATCACCCTGGGCGACCTCGGCGCCAAGCAGGGCATCCTGGGCGGGATCAACGCGGTCATCGTCGGCAACTACCTGACCACCCTCGGTCGTCCCGCCGAGGCGGATCTGGACCTGCTCACCGATCTGAAGATGCCGATCAAGGCGCTCAACGAGACCCTCTGAGCGCCCGCGGCCGCGGCGGTTCGGGTATTGTCGAGCAGCTGGAGAGCTGCACTTCATAAGGGGTTTCGCGAATGGTGGTCCAGATGCCACAGCCTGATATGCAAGAGCGCTACAACCCGTACACGGGGAAGCGGATCGTCGTGGGTCTCGACGATCCGGTGCCGGCGGCCGCGGCCCTGGGCCTGGAACCGCCGCGTTACTGCGAGCACTGCGGCCGCCGGATGATCGTGCAGGTGAGTCCGGACGGCTGGTGGGCGAAATGCTCCCGGCACGGGGTAATCGATTCCCACAGCCTGGACCATCGCTGATGACCTCCCGCGGCGCCGCCGCAGCCTCTCCCGCACCGCGCGAGCTGCGCGCGGCGCTGGGCATCGTCGCGGCGGTGCTGGTGGTCAGCATCATCGGCGGCGGAGTGTGGGCCATGCTCGCCCCGACCGAGAAGGTCTTCGTCGTCGAACCCGGTAGCGGTATGGCGCTCACCGGTGAAAGCGCGCACCGCTTCGACGCGGTCGCGATCTTCGGCTGCGTCGGTTTCGTGGCCGGCTTGCTCACCGCCGCCGCGGTGTGGCGCTGGCGCGTGATGCGTGGGCCGATCATGCTGGCGAGTCTGCTGATCGGCTCGCTGGCCGGGGCCTGGGTGATGTCGTGGTTCGGCGAACAGGTCGCGCGCTGGATCCACCCCCGCTCACACAACCCGCCCGTGCACACCGTCGTGGAGCTCGCGCCCACCGTCGAAGGCTGGACCGCTCTCCTGCTGCAACCGCTGATCGCCGGACTGGTCATCCTCCTGCTGTCGGCGCTGAGCACCTCCGAGGACCTCGGGAGCGGCCGCGGTGACACGGCGGAACCCGCACCCCGCACGCCACTTTCCGAGGTGACCTACGGCCCCTACCATCGGCCCGGGTCCTATCAGAACGCCGATTCGCAGCGCTGAATCGCCGACCACGTTGCGCCACTGGGTGAATGCTGTCGTGCGCGGCATGGCTGACCGCTGCCGGCAGCCCGGATCGCCGCTTATTCGATGGCGATCCGGGCTCGCGGTGGTTACCGTTGCGCCGGATCAGCCAGGAGGGGAGGTGTATACGAATGGCAGGAACGAACGCGCGAATCGGAAGTGATTGCGCGGCAACCGAACAGCTCGAACGGCCCGATCTCACCGCGTGGCGGCGTCGGCACGAACTTCGCCGGTCCGCTGCGGCGCAGCCGGTGGCGAACAAGCGCACCTATCGGCGCACGGTCAAGCATCGGGATCGGCAGTGGTGAGCCGGCGGTAAGGGATTCACCGACCGTCGTGGGTGGCGTGGTATTCGGATTCGATCCTCTTCTCCTGGCGTCGTTCCCGCAGCTTCCACACGATCAGTGCCACGACGACGATCACCACGACCGCGATCGCCATATCGCGGCCGACGGTCTTCGCCACCTTCTCGTAGGAATTGCCGGCGATGTAGCCGAGGACCACGAAGGTCGTTCCCCAGACGATGCCGCCGAAGGCATTGAACGAGAGGAACCTCGGGTACGGCATACGGGAGGCGCCCACCAGGGCCGGCATCACCGCGCGGAAGAAGGCGGTGAAGCGGCCGAGGAAGACCGCCCAGCCGCCGCGGCGGGCGAGGAATTCCTGAGCGTTGTCCAGACGACCGCGGTGCTTGTCCAGGTAGGAGGCGGCGAGCAGGCGGCTGCCGAAATGTTTGCCCACCTCGTAGCCCACCGAGTCGCCGATGATCGCTGCGGCCACCACCAGCAGGATCATCACCCACAGCAGGACATGCCCCTGGCTGGCCGCGACACCGCCGAGGACGGCCGCCGTCTCGCCCGGAATCACGAAGCCGACGAAGATCGCGTCCTCGGCGAAGACGAGCAGGCCCACCGTCAGGTAGATCCACACCGGCGCGATATCGAGAATCCGGTGCATCAGCGATTCCATTCCGCCGACGCTACCGTGCGCGGACCACAGGCGTCGGCGGCGGTCGGCGCACATCGTTCGCAGTGACCCCGCTGCCGCGGGCGGTCCGCTCACACAGCGGCGGAGACCGCTCACCCCGGGGGGCGCAACGCCGCGAATTCGTCGGTGACCCGAATCTCGTCGTCGGTGAACCGATAGACCGCCGCCGGCCGCCCGCCCGATTTACCGGGCGCGGCGGTCTCCCCGGTCGGGGTGATCACTTTGCGGCGACTCAGCACGCGCTGCAGATTCGTGGTGTCGACCTCGTAACCCAGAGCGGTGCAATAGATTTCGCGCAAGGTCGACATGGTGAACGTCGAAGGTGCCAGGGCGAAGGCGATATTGGTGTACGACAGCTTCGCCGCCAGCCGGGTGCGGGCGTGATGGACGACGGTGCCGTGGTCGAACGACATGTTCGGCAGCGCGGAAACCGGATGCCAGCGGGTGTCGGCGGGCAGTTGCGGGTCCGCGGTCAGCGGCACCAGACCCAGATAGGCCGAGGCGATGCGGCGCACCCCGGGCACGCGATGCGGATCACTGAAGACCGACAGCTGCTCGATATGCCACAGCTCCCGCACGTCGACCTTCTCGGCCAGCTGACGGCGGGCGGAGGTGTCGAGATCCTCGTCGTCGCGCAGCCGGCCGCCGGGCAGCGACCAGGTGCCGGTCTGCGGTTCCATCGCCCGCTGCCACAGCAGCACCCCGAGTTCGGTGCGTCGCCCGTGATTGCCGCGCGGACTCTGTGGATCCACCGGTTCGCTCGCAATTACCGAGCGATCACCCTCCGGACCTGCGGTGATGGTGTCCATGAAGCGACGAACCTGGAACACCGCGGTGAGCGATTCGTGAATGGTGCTACTATGGGCCACGTTTTCGATTGTAAGTCGAAAACCGGGTTGAAGCTAATCGGCCCGGGGTGATGCGACCGGTGAGGGTGCCGGGCGCATGAGGAAGGAGCATGCCATGGCGTCACCGACGCAGGCATTCGCAGCGCAGGTCGTCGACGGTCCGGCCGGTTACGGCGGAGTCGAGGCCACACCGGAGTGGGCGGCCGAGATCAAGCGACTCGCGCGCGAGCGCAACGCCACCATCCTGGCGCACAACTACGAACTACCCGAGATCCAGGACATCGCCGATCACGTCGGCGATTCCCTCGCACTGTCGCGGATCGCCGCCGATGTCCCCGAGGACACCATCGTGTTCTGCGGTGTGCACTTCATGGCTGAGACCGCGAAGATCCTGAGCCCGGACAAGACCGTGCTGATTCCGGATCAGCGCGCCGGATGTTCGCTCGCCGACTCCATCACCGCCGACGAGCTGCGCGCGTGGAAGGCCGAGCATCCCGGCGCCGTGGTGGTGTCGTATGTGAACACCACCGCCGCGGTGAAGGCCCTCACCGACATCTGCTGCACCTCGTCCAACGCCGTCGACGTGGTCGCGTCGATCGACCCCGGCCGCGAGGTGCTGTTCCTGCCCGACCAGTTCCTCGGCGCGCACGTCAAGCGCGTCACCGGTCGCGAGAACATGCACATCTGGGCCGGTGAATGCCACGTGCACGCGGGGATCAACGGCGACGAGCTCACCGAACAGGCCCGCGCCCATCCCGATGCGGAACTGTTCGTGCACCCCGAGTGCGGGTGTGCCACGTCGGCTCTCTACCTCGCCGGCGAGGGTGCCTTCCCGGCCGACCGGGTGCACATCCTGTCCACCGGCGGCATGATCGACGCCGCCAAGAACGCGCAGTCGAAGCAGGTGCTGGTCGCGACCGAGGTCGGCATGCTGCATCAACTGCGCAAGGCCGCGCCGGACATCGACTTCCAGGCGGTCAACGATCGCGCCGCCTGCAAGTACATGAAGATGATCACCCCGGCGGCGCTGTTGCGATGCCTGACCGACAACGTCGACGAGGTGCACGTCGATCCGGAAACCGCAGCGCTGGCACGTAATTCGGTGCAGCGCATGATCGCCATCGGCAATCCCGGCGGCGGCGAATAGCACCGGCACCCGCCTCCGGGCGGGCCGGAAAGGTTCGATCGATGATGATGACGCCTTCGATCGGCTGGGAAGCCGAAGCTGATCTGGTGGTGATCGGTGGCGGTGTCGCGGGTTTGACCGCGGCCCGCACCGCCTCGCTGCGGGGGTTGCGGGTCCTGACCCTGAGCAAGGGCGGCCCGACGGATACGTCCACGCAATACGCACAGGGTGGGATCGCGGTCGTCGCGCCCGACGGCGACACCGTCGACTCCCATGTCGCCGACACCGTCGACGCCGGGGCGGGACTGTGCGACGCACAGGCGGTGCGCTCCATCGTGGCGGGCGGCCGGGATGCCGTCGCGGCGCTGACCGACCTGGGCGCGGTCTTCGATCTCGGCCGCGACGGGCAGGTGTCGCGCACCCGCGAGGGTGGGCACAGCACTCGCCGCATCATCCACGCCGGTGGTGACGCCACCGGCGCCGAGGTGCAGCGCGCGCTCAACGCCGCCGGCCTGCCCGTGCTGTTCGGCACCGCGGCCCTCGACATCGTCACCGGGCCCGACGGTGTGCGCGGTGTGATCGTGGTGTCGGACCAGGGTTTCGGCATCGTGCACACACCGGCCGTCCTGCTGGCCACCGGCGGTCTCGGCCAGCTCTACGCCTGCAGTACCAATCCGCCCGGGGCCACGGCCGACGGCATCGCGCTGGCGCTGCGGGCCGGTGCGCTGGTCGCCGATCTGGAATTCGTGCAGTTCCACCCCACCGTGCTGTTCAGTCCCGGCGGGCTGGGCAGGCGACCGCTGATCAGCGAGGCGGTGCGCGGCGAGGGCGCGGTGCTGGTCGATTCGAACGGTGATTCGGTGACCGCCGGTGTCGATCCGCGGGGCGATCTGGCGCCGCGCGATATCGTCTCCAAGGCCATCGCCGCCCGGATGCGACAGCTCGGCACCGATCACGTGTACCTCGACGCTCGCGCGATCGACGGTTTCGCACAACGATTTCCGACGATCACCACCTCGTGCCGCGCCGCGGGCCTGGATCCGCGTGCCGACCTGATCCCGGTCGCGCCGGCCGCGCATTTCCAGTGCGGCGGGGTCGTCACCGATACCCACGGGCGCACCGCCGTCCCCGGCCTGTACGCGGCCGGCGAGGTGGCGCGCACCGGTCTGCACGGCGCGAACCGGCTGGCATCGAACAGCCTGCTCGAGGGCCTGGTCGTCGGCGAGCGGGTGGGTGCCGCCGCGGCCGAGCGGAGCGCCTCCGCATCGGAGGTGACCACGGTGCCGGAGCTGTCGTTGCCGCGCATCGACCGCACCGCCCTGCAACAGTTGATGTCGGCACACGCCGGCGTGGTGCGCGACGGTGACGGGCTGCGCGGGGCGATGCTGCGCGTCCTGCATCTGCGCGGTGGCGGATCCGGGAAATCCGAGGCCGCAGATGCTACGGAAGGTGCTGTGACACACGGGGTTCCCGGCGCGGAGCCGTCCGATCCCGCGGACGACGGAGGCGGCCGCGCGCCGGAAACAGCCGCAGTGCAGGCGATTTCGCGGCTCCACGGCGAGCAGGCCGGCGTGCTGGCCGCGGTGGAGGACGCCGCCCTGACCCTGACCGCGCGGACCCTGCTCCTCGCGGCCACCGCCCGCGCCGAAAGCCGCGGCTGCCATACCCGATCCGATTACCCCGATCCGCGCGATGAGTTGCGGCGCAGCGTCGCGATCCGGCTCGGTGACGACGGCCGTCCGCAGGTCGTCGCCGATCCGCTCCCCGCCGCGGACCCGCTGCCGGCGGTGAGCACTCGATGACCGCCGCCACGCACCACCTGCTGAGGAGTAGATGATGGCACTGGACCCGCAACTCGACCCCGGGGAACTGCGCACCCTGATCCGCACCGCCCTCGACGAGGATCTGCGCTACGGGCCCGACATCACCTCGGCCGCAACGGTTCCCGCCGAGGCGACCGTCAAGGCCGCGATGGTCTCACGCCAGCCGGGCACGGTGGCCGGCATCGACGTCGGGCTGCTGGTGCTCGACGAGGTGATCGGCGCCGGGAACTACGAGGTGACCGATCGCGTCGCCGACGGCACCCGCGTCGGCCCGGGCGACGCGGTGCTGACGATCGTCGCGCCGACCCGGCAGTTGCTGACCGCCGAGCGCACCATGCTCAACCTGGTCACCCACATGTCGGGAATCGCCACCGCCACCGCCGCCTGGGTGGATGCGGTCGAGGGCACCGAATGCCGCATCCGCGACAGCCGCAAAACCCTGCCGGGACTGCGTGCGCTGCAGAAGTATGCGGTGCGCGTCGGCGGTGGCGTCAACCACCGGATGGGCCTCGGCGACGCCGCCCTGATCAAGGACAACCACGTCGTGGCCGCCGGATCGGTGGTCGCCGCGCTGCGTGCGGTGCGCGAACTGGATCCCGATATCGAATGTGAGGTCGAGGTCGACAGCCTCGATCAGCTCGACGCCGTCCTCGCCGAGGATGTGGAACTGGTGCTGCTGGACAACTTCCCGCTGTGGGCCACCCAGGCCGCCGTCCAGCGCCGCAACAGCCGCTCGCCGCGCACGAAACTCGAATCCTCCGGCGGGCTCTCCCTCGAGTCCGCCGCCGACTACGCGCGCACCGGCGTCGACTATCTGGCGGTCGGCGCCCTCACTCATTCGGTGCGGGTGCTGGATCTCGGCCTGGACATGTGAGGCGGATCAGCTGGTGAGTTCGCGCTCCAGCGGGGTGCGGAAGCGGGGGATGGCGCGCACGTCGCCGTACCAGGCGGCGGTGCGCTCGACCTCGGCGTCGATCAGCGCTTTCGCGTCGGCGCCGACGTCCTCCAGCAGCCGCCAGGCGATTTCGCCGTCGGCGCGCTGAGCCCAGCCGCCGACGATGCGGCCGTCCACCCAGATGCTCGGGCCGATATTGCCGTTGGTGTCGAACAGGGCCGGGGCGTGCGGGCCGAGGAACCAGTCGCGCGACTGCCAGCCCATCGGAGTCGCATCCAGGGCCGGCAGGAGCGCCGCCCACGGTTCGGTCTCGGGTTCGGGATCCGTATCGTCGGACAGCATCACTCCGGGCCTGCCGTCGAGGTCGACTTCGGTGAGGTCGAGACTCGAAAGCGTCTTGCGCACATCCGTTTTCGTCCACCCCGTCCACCAGGTCAGATCCTCGACGGGAGCCGGTCCGAAGCTGCGCAGCCAGCGGCGGGCCAGTTCGGCGCGCGCCGCGTCGAGTGCGATCGGCTCGGCGTCGGCGGGTAGCCATGTCTCGCGCGGCGCCCAGGTGTACTGGCTGCTGGTCCAGCCGCCGTTGGGACGGCCGCGCACGATCAGCCCGTCGCACCCGAGGATGAGCAGCACCCAGGTGGTGATGTTGGTGGGTTTCGAATACGGCTTGCCGGGTGCGGTGTCGACCTGGGTGCGCAGCCGGGGCACGGCGGCCGACAGTTGCGCGCCGGTCGCACTGCCGCGGGCCAGCAGTTCGCGATGGGTCTCGTCGGCCACGTCGGCCAGCCAGGCATCGATATCGCCCTCGACGACCTGGGCCAGATACTTCCCGTAGGCGCGGCGCTGCTTGATCGCGAGCGCGTCGGCCACCGCGGCCTGCAGGACGGGAACCAGGCCGACCGGCGCGACGAACATGGTCCGGCGCATCGCCAGCAGCCGCAGCAGCGACCGATCCTCGTAGAGGGCGCGCTCCACGTCCGCCGGAGCCAGACCCCGCGTGCGGGCGCCGACCGCGAGGAACACCGTCGCGGGATCGGTGGCGTGCAGGGCGACCATCGAATCGGCGATATCCGCGGGATCGGTACCGCGGGATTCGACAGCGAGCCGATGCCGCCGCGCCAGCCGCGCGCGTCGCTGAGCGACCGTAATCGAACGCATGGGCGAATCCTAGCCTGCTCGGGCCGCGTCGAGGACGACATCCGCACCCCGCAGTAGTGGGAAGGATGTGGGACACGCTGTCGTTGATCATGAGGCGAACGACAGTCACCGAGACCGCACCTGCACGCGGGCGGCTGCGCGCCCTCCGGACGCGAGACCACACAGGAGAACTCATGACGGAAAACCCGGCCCCGGTCTCGAACTGGGACGGTGCGGCACTGGATCTGCCGGCGTATTTCGCCCGCATCGGCTTCACCGGAACGCCGGCGCCGACCCTCGACACCCTGCGCGCGCTGCAGTACGCGCACACCACCACCATCCCGTTCGAGAACATCGAGCCGGTGCTGAAACGTCCGGTGCTGCTGGATCTTCCGTCGTTGCAGGACAAGATCGTCCGATCCCGCCGCGGCGGCTACTGCTACGAGAACGTGGGCCTGTTCGCCGCCGCGCTGGAACGGATCGGCTTCGGCGTCACCGGTTTACACGGGCGCGTGAGTATGGGCGCGGGCGGTGAGATCCGCCCGGCGACGCACGCCCTGCTGCGCGTGACCACTGCCGACGACGAGCGGGTGTGGCTGTGCGATGTGGGTTTCGGTTCCGGGCCGCTGGCCCCGCTCGAGCTGAATCCCGATGCGGGGGAGGTGCGCGCCGGCGACTGGCGATTCCGGCTGGAACGCACGCGCGGCGAACTCGATTCGCAACTGTGGGTGCTGCATCACTTCGCCCGCGACGGCTGGATCGACCGCTACAGCTTCACCATGAATCCGCAATACCGCATCGACTACGCGGTCGGCAACCACTTCGTCTCCACCTTCCCGCGCTCGCCGTTCGTGACCCGGCCGTACGTGCAGCGATTCCGGCCGGACCGGCACGACGTCATCGACAACACCACCTGGATCACCGAATATCCGGACGGCACCTCGCACAGCCGCGATCTGCCGCCGGCCGATCTGCCGAAGATCCTGGCGGCCGAATTCGATATCGAACTCGACGACGCGGACGCGGCGACACTGGCGGCGGGGGAGTGGCTGCGCGGCTGACCGGCGGCCCGCGCGGGGCGGGCGATTACCGCACCGCGGCGGCGCACGGCGGTAGTGTCGGCCGAGTGCGCACCGGATCGAAGTTGTTCGCCCTGCTCGCCGCCCCGATTCTCGCTGCCGCCGCCTGTTCCGGAGACAGTTCCGCCGACCGGCTCGACCGCAGCGTGCACACCTTCGCCGAGGCGTTGAGTCACGGTGATCCCGCCGCCGCGGCCGCCGTGACCAGCGATCCGGCGCAGGCCACGACCACCCTCGGCGCCCTCTTCGACAGCCTCGGCAAGAAGGTGCGCGTCGACGTGCGCTCGGTGGACCGGTCCGACCACCACGCGGCGTTCGGCCTCGCCACCACCTGGACCTTCGGCACGGCCGGAAATCAGTGGACCTACACCACCACCGGCACCGCCGACGAATCCGGCGACCAGTGGAAGGTCCGGTGGAATCCGGCCACCGTGGCGCCCGGCCTCGAGACCGGGCCGCTGTCCTACGACACCGTGGCCCCGCAACCGGCCGCGCGCGTGCTCGACCGTGACGGCGCGGAATTGATGACCCAGCAGGTCGTCACCCTGGTGCAACTGGCGCCCGGCGCCGACCCGAATGCCGTTGCGGCCGTACTGGGACCGATCGATCCGAGTATCACCGCGGCGAGCCTGCGCCAGGACATGGACAAGGCGCAGGGCAAACCCGTCACCGCGATCGCGTTGCGGGCCGATGATCTCGCCCCGGTGCAGGACCGGCTCGCCGCGCTGCCGAACGTCACGTCGGCACCGCAGACCCGGCTGCTCACCGTCGACAAGACGCTGACCTCGCCGGCCCTGTCCGGCGTGAGCGACCTCTGGCAGCACAGTACCGACGCCGCGGCCGGCTGGGCCGTGCGCGCGCAGGCCGCCGACGGCGTCCACACGGTGGGCGGACAGGACCCGAAACCCGTCGCCGACATCAGGACCACTCTCGACACCGGAATGCTGCGCCGTGCCGAGGCCGCGCTCGCGCCGATCCCGACTCCGGCCGCGATGGTGGTGCTGCGACCGTCCACGGGTGACGTTCTCGCCGTGGGGCAGAACGCGCCCGCCGACGCGCAGGGGCCGATCGCGCTGACCGGGCTGTACCCGCCGGGTTCGACCTTCAAGACGGTCACCGTGTCGGCCGCGTTGCAGGCCGGGCAGGTCACCGCCGACACGATGCTCGCCTGCCCCGGCACCGAGAACATCGAGGGCCGGCAGATCCCCAACGACAACAACTTCGACCTCGGCACCGTCGCCTTGCACACCGCTTTCGCGCGGTCCTGCAACACCACCATGGGACGGCTGGCGGTGAACCTGCCGCCCGATGGGCTGACCCGCGCGGCCGCGCAACTCGGCCTCGGTGTGGATTTCACCGCCCCCGGCATGACCACGGTGACCGGAAAGGTGCCCCCCGCAGACACTTCCGCGCTGCGGGTCGAGGAGGGCATCGGCCAGGGCCGGGTGACGGCGTCGCCGTTCGGCATGGCGTTGGTCGCCGCGACCGTCGCCCACGGTTCGGTGCCGGCGCCCACCATCGTGGCGGGATCGCCCGGGACCGCGGACCGGACGCCGGAGCCGGTGCCGGCGCCGGTGCTCGATCAGGTGAAATCCATGATGCGCGAGACGATTACGAACGGCACGGCCACCAGTCTCGCCGACATTCCCGGCATGCTCGGCAAGACGGGCACGGCCGAATACATCGACGACACCCACGCGCACGGCTGGTTCGTCGGCATCGACGGCGATCTGGCACTGGCGGTGTTCGTCGCCGATGCCGGCAGCTCGACGCCGGCGGTCGAGGCGGCCGGACGTTTCCTGCGGAATCAGTAGTAGCACGCCCTGAGATCGAGTGAAGTTCGTCACACATACTCTCGCTGTATAGCGGAGTGATCTCGACCGCATCGCATGGTGGTCACACATATCCGGCACAGATCTCGCTCCGGCGTCAAAGCGGCCCGTCACGCCCGCTACACTCGTCCGGGAACACGCGCGGGACCTGACCCCGCGCGCGGTAAGTCACGGATCGCGGAGAAACTCGGAGTAGTGCCATCGAAACCGGCCAAGTGATCGCAGGGCATTACCGCCTGGTCGAGCGGATTGGTAGCGGCGGCACAGGCGTCGTCTGGCGTGCCGTCGACGAACGACTCGAACGGTCGGTCGCGATCAAGCAGATCCTCACCCAGCCCAGTCTGCCGCCGGGTGAGAAAGAGATCGTGCGTCAGCGCGCGTCTCGGGAGGCCCGCAACGCGGCCCGCTTCCAGCACCCCAACGCGATCGTGGTCTTCGATATCACCGACCACGAGGGTGATCCCTGCCTGATCATGGAATATCTGCCGTCGCAGAGCCTGGCCGTGGTGCTGTCCTCGCAGGGGACGCTGCCGCTGCTGCAGGTGGCGCGCATCGGCGAGCAGATCGCCTCGGCGCTGGTGGCCGCCCATCGCGCCGGCATCGTGCACCGAGACATCAAGCCCGGCAACGTGTTGCTCGGCGACAACGGGACCGTGAAGATCACCGACTTCGGTATCTCGAAGGCCAAGGGTGACGTCAACCTCACTGCCACCGGCCTGATCTCCGGCACCGCCGCCTACCTGGCTCCGGAGGTCGCCCGCGGGGCGGAACCCAGCCCGGCCGCCGACGTATTCGCCCTGGGCGCAACGCTTTTCCATGCCCTCGAGGGAGAACCGCCCTACGGCACCAATCCGAATCCGCTGGCGCTGCTGTACGCCGCGGCCAACGGTCAGCTGAGCCAGCCGCGCAACGCCGGCCCGCTCACCGATCTGCTGCTGGATCTGCTGAGCTTCGAGCCGGAGGACCGGCCGAGCATGACCGACGTGCGTGATCAGCTGGCCGATTTCGCGGATCAGGCCGCCGATGCCGAATCGACCCGGATGCTGGCCACCCACCGCGGCGGTGGTCGCCGGCAGGCCACCCGCACACTGGATCGCCGTGCGGCACAGGCGGATATCTCCACCGCGGAGATGATGGCCACCGCGGCGGTGCTCTCCGAGCCGGAGATGCAGCCGGTGCGGCCCGCCGCGGCCGCCGCGCATCCCACCCGCTCCCATCCGGTGCCCCCGGCTGCCGAGCCCGCACCGACCCGCAATGCGAAGCCGTGGGTGTTCGCCGGTGGTTTCGCCGCCGGTCTGGTGATCGTCGCCGCGGCGCTGTATCTGATGTTCGGCGGCGCCAAGACGGAATCGCCGGGCTCGCAGGCACATTCGCCGGCGGCGACCGCCACCGCGCAGGCGGGTACCTCGACGCAGAGCGTCGCGGCCGTGGGGCAGACCAAGAGCGCCGGGAAGACGGATGTCGGCTCGGCGGCCGGTGTCATCCAGAACTTCTACGACGCCCTCGTCGACCAGAACACCGGCACCGCGTGGAATCTGCTCACTCCCGCGGCGCAGCAGGTGTACGGCAGCCAGCAGGCGTTCGCGACCTACTGGAAGCAGAACCAGATCACGGCGTACAACACCATCGAAGGCGCACGCGGCGGCGGCAGCGCCAATTCCGACGGCTCGGTGGATATGTCGGTCGCCAGCATCACCTACGGCGGTCAGTCCAAGTCGATCGAACTCCGCGTCGTGGTGGGCAGCAGCGGGAAGCTGCTGATCGACAGCGACACCCACTGATTCCGCCGCGCGCGGTGCCTCCGCCCACGGGCGGAGGCGTCGATCCGTCCGCGGTAGCTGTCACCTCCGGTGTGCCCCCGGTAGGGTCGAGGCGTGAGCACTCGGCAGCTGCTGAAGGACGAACGGGCCGAACTGATTACGCTTCTGCGTGATCTGAGCGACGACGAATGGGAGGCGCCCTCCCTGTGCGCGGGGTGGCGGGTGCGTGATGTGGTGGGGCACCTGCTCTACGACGAGATCTCCCTGCTGGGCTACGCCCGCTTCGCCCTCGGCCACCGGCTGAACACCGACCGGGTCAACAACGGTCTCGTCGACCGGGTGCGCGACCTCACCCCGGCGCAGCTCATCGAGCGATTCGAGAACTCCGGACAGCGCATCACCGGCAAGTGGCCGAGCCTGGGCCTGGCCGACATCCTGGTGCATCAGCAGGACATCCGCCGTCCGCTCGGCCGGCCCCGCACGATCCCCGCCGACCGCCTGGTCGCGGTGCTGCGCCATCCCGACCCGTTCGCCGGCCCGCGCAAATACACCCGCGGCCTGCGCTTCGTCGCCACCGACGTGGAGTGGTCCGCCGGCACGGGCCCGGAAGTCCGTGGGCCGGGCGAGGCGCTGGCGCTGGCCGTAGTGGGCCGCCCCGTCGCCCTGGAAGACCTCTCCGGTGAGGGAGTGGCCACGCTGCGCCGCCGTCACGGCGTGTGATCCGCCGCAGCGACCGCCGACCGCGAATGCCGCTGTCGCGCAGCGGTTTCGGTCTCGGCCGGCCAGTCGGCGAGTAGGCGCGGAGCGGTCGCGCTCGGCGAGTCGGGCTCGACTAAGCGATCGACGCCTGATCGAAGTCGTCGGGCAGTCGGCGAAGACCGGGCCGTAGGTGTTGTGCGGCCGGCCCGCATGGTGGTTGTGGAGCGCCGGCATGGGCCCGACGCCCTCGAGGCCCGTTTCGTCACGCCGCCCTTCCGCCATATCGCCGAGGTCCCGGACGTGATCCTGGCCGGGCCGGTGCCGCCGTATCGCCTGGTGCCGAAACGAGTCGCCGCGGCCGCGGCCGGAGGTGGGGGCGTGCCGCCGCGTCCGGCTCGGGCGGCGGATATCCACTGGCGCCGACCCGATAGGCTGGTAGGCGGTCCGGAGCTTTCGCTTCGATGTGATGACCAGCACAGACCGGCCGGACAGACAAGGATTTCACACCGCTATGACTAGCCGCATCGAGCTCGCCCGCGTGGATCTGCGCGGACGTACGCCCTCCGCTGCCGAACTGCGCGCGGCCCTGCCGCGCGGGGGAGTGGACGTGGACTCGGTGCTGCATCATGTGCGGCCGGTGGTGGAGGCGATCCGTGATCGCGGGGTCGAGGCGGCGCAGGAATTCAGCGCGAAGTTCGACGGCATCGCCCCGGCGAGCGTGCGCGTCCCGGCCGCCGAACTCGACACAGCCCTCGCCGAGCTGGATCCGGCCGTGCGCGCGGCGCTCGAGGTGGCCATCGAACGCACCCGCAAGGTGCATGCCGATCAGCGCCGCACCGACACCACCACCGAGGTGGTGCCCGGCGGTACCGTCACCGAACGCTGGGTGCCGGTCGAGCGCGTCGGTCTCTACGTGCCCGGCGGCAATGCCGTCTACCCGTCCAGTGTCGTCATGAACGTCGTCCCCGCGCAGGCCGCGGGCGTGGACTCGCTGGTGGTGGCCTCGCCGCCGCAGGCGCAGTTCGGCGGACTGCCGCATCCGACGATTCTCGCCGCCGCGAAACTGCTCGGCGTCGAGGAGGTGTGGGCCGTCGGCGGCGCCCAGGCGGTCGCGTTGCTGTCCTACGGCGGCACCGACACCGACGGCGCGCAGCTCGCGCCCGTCGACATGATCACCGGCCCGGGCAACATCTACGTCACCGCCGCCAAGCGCCTGTGCCGCGGCCTCGTCGGCATCGACGCCGAAGCCGGCCCCACCGAGATCGCGATCCTCGCCGACGCCACCGCCGACCCGGCGCACGTGGCCGCCGATCTGATCTCCCAGGCCGAACACGATGTGCTCGCCGCCAGCGTGCTCGTCACCGACAGCGCGGCGCTGGCCGATGCGGTCGACGCCGCGATCACGACCCAGCTCGAGGTGGTCAAGCACCGGCAGCGGGTGTCGGAGGCGCTGTCCGGCAAGCAGTCCGGCGTCGTGCTCGTCGACGATGTCGAGCAGGGGTTGCGGGTGGTCAACGCCTACGCCGCCGAACACCTCGAGATCCAGACCGCCGACGCGGCCGCCGTCGCCGGACGGGTCCGCAGCGCGGGTGCGGTGTTCGTCGGCGCGTGGTCGCCGGTGAGCCTCGGCGACTACTGCGCCGGATCGAATCACGTGCTGCCCACCGCCGGGTGCGCGCGCCACTCCTCGGGGCTGAGCGTGCAGACCTTCCTGCGCGGTATCCATGTCGTCGAATACAGCGAAGCCGCGCTGAAAGACGTTGCCGGACACGTGGTCTCCCTGGCCAACGCCGAGGATCTGCCCGCCCACGGGCAAGCCGTGCAGGTGCGTTTCGAGGCCCTGTCATGACCGCCACCGCCGATATCCCGGGCGCCGCTGCGACTCTCGACGATCTGCCGCTGCGCGAGAACCTGCGCGGCAAGAGCCCGTACGGCGCACCGCAACTGGCGGTGCCGGTTCAACTGAACACCAACGAGAATCCGCATCCGCCGAGCCGCGCGCTGATCGACGACGTGGCCGAATCCATTCGCGCCGCCGCCGCCGACCTGCACCGCTACCCCGATCGCGACGCGGTCGCGCTGCGCACCGACCTGGCCGCGTACCTGACCCGTCAGACCGGCGTCGCCGTGCAGACGGCGAACGTGTGGGCGGCCAACGGATCCAACGAGATTCTGCAGCAGCTGCTGCAGGCCTTCGGTGGTCCCGGCCGCACCGCACTCGGCTTCGTGCCCTCGTATTCGATGCACCCGATCATCTCCGAGGGCATCGACACCGAGTGGATCGAGGCCAAGCGCAACAGCGACTTCTCCCTCGACATCGACTACGCCGCCGCGGTGATCGCCGACCGCCGCCCCGATGTGGTGTTCGTGACGAGTCCGAACAACCCGACCGGACATTCGGTCGCCCTCGCCGATCTGGAGCGTCTGCTCGAGGCGGCGCCGGGCATCGTGGTGGTCGACGAGGCGTACGGCGAGTTCTCCGCCGCGCCCAGCGCGCTCGCGCTCATCGACCGATTTCCGGCGAAGCTGGTGGTCAGCCGCACCATGAGCAAGGCCTTCGCCTTCGCCGGTGGGCGGCTCGGCTATCTGGTCGCCGCGCCCGCGGTGATCGAGGCGATGCTGCTCGTGCGACTGCCGTACCACCTGTCGGTGGTCACCCAGGCCGCCGCCCGCGCCGCGCTGCGCCACGCCGACGAAACCCTGGCCAGTGTCGCCGAACTCGCCGCGCAGCGGGAACGGGTGGCGACGGCGTTGCGCGAGATGGGGTTCGAGGTGGTGACCTCGGATGCGAACTTTCTGCTGTTCGGCTACTTCGCCGACGCATCCCGCACCTGGCAGCGCTATCTGAACGAGGGCGTGCTGATCCGCGACGTCGGCATTCCCGGCTATCTGCGCACCACCATCGGACTGGCCGCCGAGAACGACGAATTCCTGCGCGTGAGCGAGATGCTGGTGGCCACCGAGGTGATCTCCCGATGAGTACGGAAGCGAGTATGAATCGAACCGCCCGGGTGGAACGCACCACCCGCGAATCCAGCATCGTGGTCGAGCTGAATCTCGACGGCACGGGCCGGACCGACATCTCCACCGGCGTCCCGTTCTACGACCACATGCTCACCGCCTTCGGCCAGCACGGCAGCTTCGATCTGACCGTGCAGGCCAAGGGTGATATCGAGATCGAGGCCCATCACACGGTCGAGGACACCGCCATCGTCATCGGGCAGGCGCTCGGTGAGGCGCTGGGCGACAAGAAGGGCATCCGCCGCTTCGGCGACTGCTACATCCCGATGGACGAAACCCTCGCCCACGCCGTCGTCGACGTGTCCGGCCGCCCGTACTGCGTCCACGACGGCGAGCCGGAACGGCTGCTGCACACGGTGATTCCCAGCGCCGGTCCCGGTGCCTCGTATTCCACGGTGCTGAACCGGCACGTCTTCGAATCGATCGCCCTCAACGCCCGTATCGCGCTGCACGTGCGCGTGCTGTACGGCCGCGACCAGCACCACATCACCGAGGCCGAATTCAAGGCAGTCGCACGGGCTTTGCGCGCCGCCGTCGAACCGGATCCCCGGGTCACCGGTGTGCCGTCCACGAAGGGAACGCTGTGAAATCGGTCGTGCTGCTGGACTACGGCTCCGGCAATTTGCATTCCGCGGCGCGCGCGCTGGCCCGCACCGGCGCGGAGGTCACCGTCACCGCCGATCCCCAGGCCGCGCTCGACGCCGACGGTCTGGTCGTGCCCGGTGTCGGCGCCTTCGCCGCGTGCATGGCCGGACTGACCCAGGTGCGCGGGGAGCGGATCATCGGCACCCGGCTCGCCGGCGGCCGTCCGGTGCTCGGCATCTGTGTGGGCATGCAGATCATGTTCGAGCGCGGCGTCGAATTCGGGGTCGAGTCCGAGGGCTGCGGGCAGTGGCCGGGCACGGTGGAACGGCTTCCGGCGCAGGTACTTCCGCATATGGGCTGGAACACCGTGCAGGCGCCCGCCGACAGCGTCCTGTTCGCCGGGATGGATCCCGAGACGCGCTTCTACTTCGTGCACTCCTACGCTGCGCAGAAGTGGGAATGGGACGACAACGGCACCATCGCCCCAGCGAAGCTGATCTGGGCCGAACACGGCGGGCCGTTCCTCGCCGCGGTGGAGAACGGGCCGTTGTGCGCCACCCAGTTCCACCCGGAGAAGTCCGGCGACGCGGGTGCGCAGCTGCTGCGCAACTGGGTCGGCTCGCTGTAGGGCCCCGCTGTAGAGCTACGTTTGCGGCGGCAGGGTGTCGACCCGCCCGGCGAGCCAGCGGCCGTCGACGTTGTCCAGGAACACCCGCAGCTGGGACCGTTCGGGGCGGGGCAGGCCCAGCGTGGCATCGCTGCGTTCGGATCGATCCACGGTCACCACGACCTGCGAATGTTCGGGGTCGGCCACATCGGTGCGGCATTCCACCGAGTTGGCCTCGGAGCGGACGTGCACCGAGGTCACGTGCGCGTGCCGATCGGGCGCGGACGCCGCGAACTGGTCGTGGAACGCGCCGGTGGACAACTCCAGGACCCGGCGGTCGTAGTCGTCGTAGCCCGCCCAGTCGTAGGTGGTGAACTGTCGCCCGAAGTCGCAGGCCGCCAACTGAATCGGGTCGGTGGGCGCGGCCACTGCCGTCGGGGGCACGAGCATCGCGGCGCCTGCGGCCCCGCACGACAACGCGAACATGATGGGCCGCAACGTGATCCGCGACATGGGTGAAGATCCTCTTCGTCGACAACGATGGCAGTACGTGCCCCCGACCCAGGGTACGTACGCGGAGACCGTCGGTCCGGACCTCCTGCGCACAGTGACACACGCAGTCTTCGGATTGCCCGGCGTTGTCCAGTTCAAACGTGTGATGCGCCTCCCCGCAGGCAGTGACCGGCGTCCCATTTGCGCCATCCCGGCACCGCGACGCCAACCGGTAGCCAGTAGGCTGCACACGTGAGTCTTGTGCTGCTACCCGCCGTCGATGTCGCCAATGGTGAGGCCGTGCGCCTGGTTCAGGGGGAGGCCGGCAGCGAAACCAGCTACGGCGCGCCCCGCGATGCCGCGCTGGCCTGGCAGGAGGCGGGTGCCGAATGGGTGCATCTGGTGGATCTGGACGCGGCCTTCGGGCGCGGCTCCAACCGCGAACTGCTCGCCGAGGTCGTCGGTGAGCTGGATGTGAAGGTCGAGCTGTCCGGCGGCATCCGCGACGACGACTCGCTGAAGGCCGCGATGGCCACCGGCTGCGCCCGGGTCAACCTGGGTACCGCGGCACTCGAGGATCCGCAGTGGTGCGCCCGCGCCATCGCCGAATACGGCGATCGGGTCGCGGTCGGGCTGGACGTGCGGATCATCGACGGCGACTACCGGTTGCGGGGCCGTGGCTGGGTCAGCGACGGCGGTGACCTGTGGGAGGTGCTCGAGCGACTGGAGCGCGACGGCTGCGCTCGCTACGTGGTCACCGACGTGAGCAAGGACGGTACGCTGCAGGGGCCCAACCTCGACATTCTGCGGCAGGTGTGCGCGGCCACCGAGGCGCCGGTGATCGCCTCCGGCGGTGTCTCCACTCTCGACGATCTGCGTGCCATCTCCGGGCTGGTGTCCGACGGGGTGGAAGGCGCGATCGTCGGAAAGGCCTTGTACGCCGGGCGTTTCACGCTGCCCGAGGCGCTGGACGCGGTTCGCTGACGTGACCTCCGCCGTCTCCGACCCGGCCGCGCTGCTCGCGACGGCGAGCGAGATATTGGACGGTGCGGCACCGCGTTTCGTCGAAGGGTTGGGGGCGCCGAGCGCGGTCCAGAAGGGCCGCGGCGACTTCGCCACCGCACTGGATCTGGAACTCGAGCGCACCCTGTCGCAGCAACTGGCCGACCGCACCGGAATCCCGGTGCACGGCGAGGAATTCGGCGGGCCGGAACTGAGCTCGGGCACCGCCTGGGTGCTCGATCCCATCGACGGCACCTTCAACTACTCTGCGGGCCATCCGCTGTCGGCGATGCTGTTGGCGCTGGTGGCCGACGGACAGCCCGTTCTCGGTCTGACCTGGCTGCCGCTGCTGGACCGCCGGTACGCCGCGGCGGCCGGCGGGCCGCTGCTGCTCAACGGAAAACCGTTGCCGCCCTTGGAACCCGGCCGTCTCGCGGAGGCGATGATCGGCTTCGGCGCGTTCAACATCGACGCCCACGGCCGGATCCCGGGCCGGTTCCGCTTCGACCTGCTGGGCGCGCTGAGCCGGCTGTCGAGCCGGGTGCGGATGCACGGATCCACCGGCATCGACCTGGCCTACACCGCGTCCGGGGTGCTCGGCGGCGCGGTCGTCTTCGGGCACCATCCGTGGGACAACGCCGCCGGAGTGGCGCTGGTACGCGCCGCGGGCGGTGTGGTGACCGATCTGCGCGGCGACGAATGGTCGATCACCTCGCGGTCGGTGCTGGCCGCCGCGCCCGGGGTGCACGAAGAGCTACTGGACATGATCGACAGCGCCGTCGACCGCGCCTCCGAGCGCAACGAGAATTCGGAAGGGACGCAATGACACTGGCGGTACGCGTGATTCCGTGCCTGGACGTCGACGCCGGCCGGGTGGTCAAGGGCGTGAACTTCGAGAATCTGCGCGATGCGGGCGACCCGGTGGAACTGGCCGCCGCCTACGACGCCCAGGGCGCCGACGAGCTGACCTTCCTCGACGTCACGGCCTCGAGCGGTGATCGCGGCACCATGATCGACGTGGTGACCCGCACCGCCGAGCAGATCTTCATCCCGCTCACCGTCGGCGGTGGCGTGCGCACCGTCGAGGATGTGGACCGGTTGCTGCGCGCGGGCGCGGACAAGGTGTCGGTGAACACCGCGGCGATCGCGAACCCGGAGATCCTGCGCGAGATGTCGCAGCGCTTCGGTTCGCAGTGCATCGTGCTGTCGGTCGACGCGCGCCGCGTGCCCGACACCGGCTCGCCCACCCCGTCCGGCTGGGAGGTGACCACTCACGGCGGTAAACGCGGCACCGGCATCGATGCGGTCGAGTGGGCGGTGCGCGGCGCCGAACTCGGTGTCGGCGAGATCCTGCTCAACTCGATGGACGCCGACGGCACCAAGGGCGGTTTCGACCTGCCGATGATCAGCGCGGTGCGCGCCGCGGTCTCGGTGCCGATCATCGCCAGCGGCGGCGCCGGCGAGGTCGACCATTTCGCGCCCGCGGTGCGGACGGGCGCCGACGCGGTACTGGCCGCGAGCGTCTTCCACTTCGGCGATCTGACGATTCCCCAGGTCAAATCCGCGATGCGGGCCGAGGGCATCACCGTCCGCTGAGGCCGGACGGCATCCTCCGCCCAGCACGCTCAGTTCCGACAGGACAGGTATAACGATGGCTATGAGTTTGGATCCCGCCGTCGCCGCCCGGCTCAAGCGCAACGAGGCGGGGCTGGTCGCGGCGATCGCGCAGGAACGCGGCACCGGCGATGTGCTGATGATGGCGTGGATGGACGACGAGGCCCTGGCCCGCACCCTCGCTACCCGCAAGGCCACCTACTATTCGCGCTCGCGGCAGCAGTACTGGGTCAAGGGCGAGACCTCGGGACATACGCAATACGTGCACGAGGTGCGGCTGGACTGTGACGGCGATGCCGTGCTGCTGATCGTCGACCAGCAGGGCGCGGCTTGCCACACCGGCACCCACACCTGCTGGGATGGGGATCTGCTGCTCGCCGACGCGAGCTGAACCGGTCAGCGGGCGGCGCCGGCCGTCGCCTCGGTGGCCGGCGGGTCGGGGAGTCCGTCGGCGCGCCCGATGCCCCGGGACAGGCCCGCGTCGAGCTGCGCTACCAGCGCCTCACCGAGAGTGAGCAGCTGTTCGACCTGCTCGTCGTCGATGCCGTCGAACACCAGCCCCCGCACGCCTTCCAGGTAGGCCGGGGTGGCCTTCTGTACCTGTTCGAAACCCTCGTCGGTGAGCACCGCATAGGCGCCGCGGCGGCCGCGCACCACGTCGCGGCGCGCCCAGCCCAGCCGTTCCAGCTTCGTCACCACATGCGACAGCCGTGATAGCGAAGCATTTGCCCTATTGGCCAGTTCGCTGAGTTGCAGGCGATGTCCGGGCTCCTCGGACAGCAGTGCCATGAGGAAATACTCGAAATGCGTCATACCGGCTTCGCGTTGCAGCTGGGTGTCCATTGCCGCCGGTAATCGCGTCGTCAGCGCGACCAGAGTCCGCCACGCTCGCCGTTCGGTGGGATTGAGCCATTCCGTCACTTCGCGCCCTCTCTTGCAGCCCAGTGACGCAAATCTCGGTTCACCGTCACTCGCGACCAACAAGTTTGCCACGACTTCGCTCGCTGGTCAGCCCGGTTGCCGATGACGTGACAGCGATCACGCCGGGGCGCGATCACGACGCTGTCGGTTCACTCCCTGATATCGCCTGGTGGACGCGTGTCGTTAGCAGTGTCCGGCGCGGTGACCACGCCGGCTTCGGCGCGGCGGGCCGAGCGTGCTCGCCATTGTTTGCGTAGCAGTAGCACGAGCAACACCACGAAGATCGCGGCCGCGACGATGGCGCCGACCAGTGAGGCGCCGCGGAAGCCGGGCGCGTCGACGTCGAGCACGCGTTCCCCGGCGTGCGCGGCGCTGTTGCCGCCCAGCACGATGGTCAGCGTCATCAGATTGGGCAGGGCCACGATCAACGCCAGCAGCGCCGCGGCGCCGGCGGCGAATTTGCCGGCTCGGGTGCGCCATACCCGCACCGCGCCCAGTAGGAGCAGCAGGGGGATCAGCGTGCACAGGAACCCGATCGCCAGGCCCGACCAGATGCCCTGGGCGAAGCTGCCGTGCCCGGACATACCGGCGATCCGCTGCGCCCACCAGCGCGGAATGAAGGCCGACAGCACGAAATAGGCGACGACCAGCACGATGATGACCGCGAGCAGGCCGAGGGCTCGATTCCGCCACACGGTGGCTCGGGGTTTGGTCCCGGAGTTCGTGAGGGAGCTCGTCGATGTCATGAATCCAGCGTATGCGCGAGGCGCGCGCCGACGCCGGGAGAATCGTGTCGTATCAGGCCGTCAGTGCGCTCTCACCAGGGCAAAGGCGGCCGTGCACCTGGAGGTGGCCCAGGGTGTGTCCAGTAGTCGATTCAGGCCCGGTGCTCGCGCAGGGCGGCCAGCGCGGCGTCGGCGTGGACGTTCGCGCGCAGTTCGCCCGAGATCACCGCGAGTACCGTGCGGTCGGTGTCGATCACGAAGGTCTGCCGCTTCACCGGCAGGAAGTTGCCGAGCAGACCGCCGATCGCCCCGGAACGCTTGACGCCGAACCGTTCCGCCACCGCGCCGTCGCGATCGGACAGCAGCGGATAGCCGAGGGTCTGCGCCTGCGCGAAACCGGCTTGGGTGTCGACCGAATCGGTGCTGATTCCCGCGCAACTCGCGCCCAGGGCCGCGAATTCGCTTGTCAGATCACGGAAATGGCAGGCCTCGGCGGTGCACACGGGAGTATTGGCGGCGGGGAAGAAGAACAGCGTCAACGGCCCGTCGGCCAGCAACGAATCGAGCGACCGGACGGTGCCGGTCTGATCGGGAAGTTCGAACCCGGGTGCGCGCTGGCCTTTTTTCACAGTCGCGAGGGTACCGGGCGGCACGGTCGCCCGGTACCCGCCGCGGATCGCGGGGGTCGCGGCGGGGCCAGGAAATCTCGGTTGCGGCCGACTGGAATGATGAGCGATATGCACGGCGCCGCATTCGACCGTCCGGAAACCGCAACCACCACCACTCGGGACCAGTTCCGCGTGCTCGCGGCCGCGCACCGGGTGGTGCCGGTGACGCGCAAGGTGCTGGCGGATTCGGAGACCCCGCTGTCCGCCTATCGGAAGCTGGCCGCGGACCGGCCGGGCACCTTCCTGCTGGAGTCGGCCGAGAACGGTCGTTCGTGGTCGCGCTGGTCGTTCATCGGCGCCGGCAGCCCCACCGCGCTGACGGTCGTCGACGGCCAGGCGGCCTGGCTGGGCGCCACCCCCGCCGACGCCCCGGCCGGCGGCGATCCGCTGGAGGCGCTGCACGACACCCTGGAACTGCTGCGCACCGAGCGCCTGCCCGGCCTGCCGCCGCTGACCGGTGGGCTGGTCGGCTATCTGGGCTACGACATCGTGCGTCGTATCGAACGGCTGCCGGAACTGACCGCCGACGATCTGCGGGTCCCGGAGATGGTGCTGCTGCTGGCCGCGGATCTGGCCGCTTTCGACCATCACGAGGGCGCCATCACCCTGATCGCCAACGCGGTGAACTGGAACGGCACCGACGAGCGTGTCGACGAGGCCTACGACGACGCCGTCGCCCGGCTCGATCGGATGACCGCGGCGCTGGCCGCACCCGCCGAATCGACCGTGTCCGTCTTCGACCGTCCCGAGCCGGACTACATCCGCCGCCGCACCAGCGAGGACTTCGGTGCGGGCGTGCGGCGGCTGGTCGGCGAGATCGAGGCCGGCGAGGCGTTCCAGGTGGTGTTGTCGCAGCGGTTCGAGATGGACTTCGACGGCGAACCGCGCGATGTGTACCGGATGCTGCGCGCATCGAATCCGAGCCCGTACATGTATCTGATGCACATTCCCGACGGTGCGGGCGGCACCGCCTTCTCCATCGTCGGATCGAGTCCGGAATCGCTGGTGACGGTCAAAGACGGTGTGGCGACGACACATCCGATCGCCGGCACCCGGTGGCGTGGCGCCACCGAAGAGGACGATGTGCTGCTCGAGAAGGATCTGCTCTCCGACGAGAAGGAGAACGCCGAACACCTCATGCTCGTCGACCTGGGTCGCAACGACCTGGGCCGGGTGTGCGAGCCGGGCACCGTGCGCGTCACCGAATACCGCCACATCGAGCGCTACAGCCACGTGATGCATCTGGTGTCGACGGTGACCGGGCGGCTGGCGGCCGGTCGCATCGCCCTCGACGCCGTACGCGCCTGCTTCCCGGCCGGCACGCTCTCGGGTGCGCCCAAGGTGCGGGCCATGGAGTTGATCGAGGAGAACGAGCCCACCCGCCGCGGCGTCTACGCCGGGGTCGTCGGCTACCTCGACTTCGCCGGCGACGCCGATACCGCGATCGCGATCCGCACCGCGCTGCTCAAGGACGGCATCGCCTATGTGCAGGCCGGTGCCGGCATCGTCGCCGATTCCCAGCCCGACTACGAGGACGAGGAATCGCGCAACAAGGCGATGGCCGTTCTCAAGGCCGTCGCCGCTGCCCGCACCGTACGCACCTTCACCCCCGAACCCGACGGCACCCTGCTATGAGTAACCCGGAATCCGAACCAGCCCAACGACATTCGCCGGACCAGCCGGAGGTGAGGCCCGCGCCCGGCGCGAACGACGCGTCTGCGGCCGATGCGGCAGTGCGCCCGCGGCAGTCCGATGCCGACATCTCTGCGGCACAGCGCGCGCCGATGCAGAGCGGCCCCGAGGGCGAGGCCGTCCGGTCGGGTGCCGGACAAGCCGATGGCAGGGAATCCGACGGCCACGCAGCGGCGGTCCGGCCCGGCTCCCGCCTCGACGACGCCGCCGCGCAGGTGCCTCCCGGCGGTGACCCCGACCGCTATGTCCCCGAGACGGATGCGGGCGGCGCCGACAGCGTGCCCGGCAAACGCGCCCGCCCGGTGCTGCCGGTCCTCCTGCTGGCCGTCGGCGCGGCCGCGCTGTGGGGCGCCTCGCGCATGACCTGGGTGACCCTGCGGTCCTCCGACGGTCTGACCGAACCGCGCACCCAGCATCTCAACGGCGGCCTCTGGTTCGGCGCGCTCACGCCGCTGGCGCTGGTGCTGCTGGCCTCGATCGCGGCCGTCTTCGCCACCAAGGGCTGGCTGCGCCGGCTGATCGGGGTGGTGGTGGCGCTGGTCGCCGCCGTCGCCGCGGTGCCCGGCCTGGCGCTGCTGACCCAGCACGGCAAGATCGCCGAACGGGCCGCCCGGCTCGCCGAACTGCCCGCCCGCGCGCACGTCGACGCCGCCACGGCGGCCACGTTCCCGGCCGCACTCAGCGTCGTCGGTGCGCTCGCGGCCTTCGCCGCCGGAGTCCTGCTGGCCCGCATGCCCGAAACGACCGCCCGCATGTCGGGTAAGTACGACAATCCGGTGTTCCGCCGGGCCGCGGCCGCCGAACAGGTCGCCGAATTGCGCCGCACGGGTGATCCGGAATCGGCCGCCGCGGCCACCGACGCACCGCGCACGTCGACGCCGAAGTCCTCGCCGCACACCCCGGAACCGGAGTCGGGCGAACTCTCGCAGCGCGTGCTGTGGGACGCGCTCGATGCGGGAGCCGACCCGACCGACGATGAGCCGGGCCGATGAGCGCCCTACCACGCCACGCCGGGCGGCAGGCGTCACACCCCGCCGTCGGCTCGGCTTACCCTTCCATTTACTCTTTATCAGCATCGGTGAGACAGCACCTGGGGGGATTCTCAGGTAGCAAGTCCGTCTCCCCAGAAAGGATTCGAGCCAGATGACGGTACTCGACTCGATTCTCGACGGGGTCCGTGCGGATGTGGCCGCTCGGGAAGCCCTCCTGGATTTCCAGGCCGTCAAGAAGGCCGCCGCCGCGGCACCCTCGCCGCGCGATGCGCTCGCCGCTCTGCACGCGGACGGGATCGGAGTCATCGCCGAGGTCAAGCGCGCCAGCCCCTCGAAGGGTGAGCTCGCCGACATCCCGGACCCGGCCAGCCTGGCGAAGTCCTACGAGGACGGTGGCGCGCGCATCATCAGCGTGCTCACCGAGGGCCGCCGCTTCCACGGCTCGCTCGACGATCTGGACGCGGTCCGCGCGGTCGTCGACGTGCCGATCCTGCGCAAGGACTTCGTCGTCGGCCCGTACCAGATCCACGAGGCTCGCGCCCACGGCGCGGACGTGATCCTGCTGATCGTGGCCGCCCTGGAACAGGACGTGCTGGCCTCGCTGATCGATCGCACCGAATCGCTGGGCATGACCGCGCTGGTCGAGGTGCACACCGAGGAGGAAGCCGACCGGGCACTGACCGCCGGCGCCTCGGTCATCGGCGTGAACGCCCGCAACCTGAAGACCCTCGAGGTCGATCGCGACGTCTTCGCCCGCATCGCGCCCGGACTGCCCACCGAGGTCATCCGAGTCGCCGAATCCGGCGTCAGCGGCACCGCCGACCTGCTCGCCTACGCCGGCGCCGGCGCCGACGCGGTTCTGGTCGGCGAGAGCCTCGTGACCAGCGGCGATCCGCGTGCCGCCGTCTCCGAGCTGGTGACCGCGGGTACCCATCCGTCCTGCCCGCGTCCGCTGCGGCGGGGTGTCACCCGATGACCGGCGTGCACGAGCCGCTGCCCCAGGCCAGCGAGGGCGTCACCCACCGCAGCCACGAACCGGATCTCGGCGGCCACTTCGGCGTCTACGGCGGCCGGCACGTGCCCGAGGCGCTGATGGCGGTGATCGAAGAGGTCACCGCCGAATACGACAAGTCCCGCCTGGATCCCGATTTCCTGGCCGAACTCGACCGGCTGCAGCGCGATTACGCGGGCCGGCCCTCGCCGGTCTTCGAATGCAAGCGGCTCTCCGAACACGCCGGCGGCGCTCGCATCCTGCTCAAGCGCGAGGATCTGAACCACACCGGCTCGCACAAGATCAACAATGTGCTTGGCCAGGCGCTACTCGCCCAGCGGATGGGCAAGACCCGGGTGATCGCCGAAACCGGCGCCGGTCAGCACGGTGTCGCGACGGCCACCGCCTGTGCGCTGCTCGGCCTCGAATGCGTGATCTACATGGGCGCGGTCGACACCGCGCGCCAGGCGCTCAACGTCGCGCGGATGCGACTGCTCGGCGCCGAGGTGGTCTCGGTGACCACCGGCTCGCAGACGTTGAAGGACGCGATCAACGAGGCGCTGCGCGACTGGGTCACCAACGCCTCGGAAACCTACTACTGCTTCGGCACCGCGGCGGGCCCGCATCCGTTCCCGCTGATGGTGCGCGATTTCCAGCGCGTCGTCGGCCTCGAGGCGCGGGTGCAGGTGCAGGCGCAGACCGGCCGGCTGCCCGATGCCGTCGTGGCGTGCGTGGGCGGCGGATCGAACGCGATCGGCATCTTCCACCCGTTCCTCGACGACGAGGGCGTGCGGCTGATCGGCTACGAGGCGGCCGGTGACGGCGTCGAAACCGGCAGGCACGCGGCGACTTTCGCCGGCGGCCGGCCGGGTGCGTTCCAGGGCGCCTACTCGTACCTGCTGCAGGACGAGGACGGACAGACCATCGAATCGCATTCCATCTCCGCCGGTCTGGACTATCCCGGCGTCGGCCCCGAACACGCCTACCTGAAGGACATCGGCCGCGCCGAGTACCGGCCGATCACCGATACCGAGGCGATGGACGCGCTGCTGCTGCTCTCGCGCACCGAGGGCATCATCCCGGCCATCGAATCGGCGCACGCGGTGGCCGGCGCGTTGCAGCTGGGCCGTGAATTGGGTTCCGGCGCAATCATTCTGGTGAATCTGTCCGGACGCGGCGACAAGGACATGGATACCGCGGCGCGCTGGTTCGGCCTGTTCGACGACGCTGCCGCCACGGAGGAGAATCGCTCGTGAGCCGTCTGGAATCGACCTTCGCGGCCAGCCGCGGCGAGGGCCGCGCCGCGCTGATCGGATATCTGCCCGCGGGCTACCCGGACCTGGCCGGATCCATCGACGTGTGCACCGCGATGGTCGAATCCGGTTGCGACATCATCGAAGTCGGTATCGCCTATTCCGATCCGGTGATGGACGGCCCCACCATCCAGGCCGCCACCGAGCAGGCCCTGCGCGGCGGCGTGCGGGTGCGGGACGTCTTCGGTGTCGTCGAGGCGATCACCGCCGCCGGGGGCAATGCCGTGGTGATGACCTACTGGAATCCGGTGCTGCAATACGGCGTCGATCGTTTCTCCCGCGATCTCGCCGCGGCCGGCGGTCTCGGGCTGATCACCCCCAACCTGATTCCCGAGGAGGCGGGGGAGTGGTTCGAGGCCTCCCGCGCCCACGATCTGGACCGCATCTTCCTGGTCGCTCCCTCCTCCACCGAGGAGCGCCTGGTCAAGACCATCGAGGCCAGTAGCGGATTCCTCTACGCCGCCTCCACCATGGGCGTCACCGGCGCCCGCGACGCGGTGTCCTCCGCCGCGCCGGAACTGTGCGCGCGGGTGCGTGCCCACTCCGATATCCCGGTCGGTGTCGGCCTCGGCGTGCGCAGCGGTGCGCAGGCGGCCGAAATCGCTTCCTACGCCGACGGAGTGATCGTCGGCTCGGCGCTGGTCACGGCCGCGGGACAGGGACTGGACCAGGTCCGCAAGCTCACCGCGGAACTGGCCGAGGGCGTGCGTTCGGCGACTGTCGCCAGCTGATCGGAGACGCGAACTGGGCGGCGCGCGCCCCCTCCGTTACGGTGGGGCCCGTGACTTTTCCAGTCCTGGCAGACGGCGTCGATGTGCACGGTGGGGCAATACTGGCCTATATTCCCAGTCCGCCGCGAGGCGTATGGGATGTGGGGCCGTTCCCGCTGCGCGCCTATGCGATCTGCATCATCATCGGCATCATCGTCGCGATCTGGTGGGGTGAGCGGCGCTGGCGCGAGCGCGGCGGCGAGCAGGGCAAGGTGCTCGACGTGGCGATGTTCGCGGTGCCGTTCGGACTCGTCGGCGGCCGGCTCTATCACGTGGCCACCGACTGGGAGAAGTACTTCGGCGCCGGCGGGCATCCGATCAACGCGCTGAAGATCTGGGAGGGCGGTCTCGGGATCTGGGGTGCCGTGCTGCTCGGCGGTGTCGGCGCCTGGATCGGCTGCCGGGTGTATCGAATTCCGTTGCCCGCCTTCGGCGATGCCATCGCCCCGGCGATTCTGCTCGCGCAGGCCATCGGCCGCCTGGGCAACTATTTCAATCAGGAACTCTACGGCCGCAAGACCGATCTGCCGTGGGGCCTCGAGATCTATCTGCGGTTCGATTCCGACGGCCGGCTGGACATGATGAACGGCGTTTCCACCGGCGTGGTGGAGAAAATCGTGCAGCCGACCTTCCTCTACGAGCTGATCTGGAATCTGCTCGGCGTTCTGGTGCTGGTGATGGTCGACAGGCGCTGGCGGATCGGCCACGGTCGCTTGTTCGCCCTGTACGTGGCGATCTACACCTTCGGCCGCTTCTGGGTCGAGTTGCTGCGCGACGACGAGGCCACCCACATCTTCGGCATCCGGGTCAACTCCTACACCTCGGCGATCGTATTCCTCTGTGCGCTGGCGTATTTCGCCCTTGCCACCAAGGGGCGCGAAACCGCCGCCCAGCTCGCCTCCGGCGGTGAGCGCCCCTGGCCGTGGCAATGGGGTGCGTTGCGCCGGTACGGCGCCGCCGGACAGGAAGCCGCCGCCGAGAGCGCACCTGCCGCCTCGGCCGGCGAATCCGCCGCCGGCGAGAAATCGGACGAAGACGCGAAAGAGGAGGAAGCTGCCGAATCCGAATCCGCGCCCGCCACCTCCGCATCCGACGAATCGGGCGAGTCCACCGCCGGCCCGTCCGATTCGGTGAAGACCGGTACCGAGGCGACCGGCAACGAACTGGATCCGCCCGCCGATGACAAGGATGCGGCCGGTGTCACCACCGCCGAGAACAGCGAGCAGCGGGCCGAGGGCGAGTCGGGTAAGCCGGGCCGGAAGAAGGCGGACAAGAGCTGAGCGGGCCGACCGCTCGAATCAGGAGGACTTCGTGACCGACCCCTATCAGCCGCAGCCCGGCTACGGCCCGCAGTACGGGACTCCCGGTACCGGGCCGGGAAATCCGGGCGGCTACGGCCAATCCGGCCCCTACGGAGGCGGGCAACCGGGCCCCTACGGGCCGGCCGGCTACAGCCAGCCCTACGGCCAGCCCGCAGACCCGTACGCCCAGCCGTACGCCCCGGGCCCCGGCTACCCGCCCGCGCCCTACGGCATGGACCCGGAGGCGCCGTACGGGCGCAACATGTACGGCGAACCGTTCTCGGACAAATCGAAGCTGACCGCCGGGCTGCTGCAATTGTTCGTCGGTGGCCTCGGGATCGGCCGGTTCTATCTCGGCTACACCGGCATCGGCGTCGCCCAGCTCCTGGTCACGCTGTTCACCTGCGGTCTGGGCGGAATCTGGCCGTTCATCGACGCGATTTTGATCCTGACCGGCAAGGTTCGCGATCCGTACAACCGTCCCTTGCAGGAGTGACGACCATGCCGGTCGAATATGTGATGTGCGTCATATTTTCGTCGATTGACAGTGGCGGGAGTGCCGATCAGCGCCACTGCGGCGGCAGGACTAGGCTCGGCTCGTGATGCGACGGACAAAGATTGTGTGCACCCTCGGGCCGGCCACCGCCACCGAGGACCGGATCCGTGAACTTGTCGACAGTGGCATGGACGTGGCCCGGTTGAATTTCAGTCACGGAGAACACGCCGATCACGCCGAGAACTATCACAAGGTGCGGCACGCCGCCGAGCAGATGGGTCGTGCGGTCGGCATCCTGGCCGACCTGCAGGGGCCGAAGATCCGCTTGGGCCGGTTCATCGAGGGCCGCACCGTGTGGGCGACGGGCGAGGAGGTGCGGATCACGGTCGACGACGTGGAAGGCACCCACGATCGCGTCTCCACCACCTACAAACAGCTGTCCGAGGACGCCAAGGCCGGTGACCGGCTGCTCGTCGACGACGGCAAGGTCGGGCTGACCGTGGTTCGCGTCGAGGGCAACGACGTGGTGTGCCGCGTCACCGAGGGCGGCCCGGTCTCCAACAACAAGGGCGTCTCGCTGCCGGGTATGGACGTTTCCGTTCCGGCGTTGTCCCAGAAGGACATCGAGGACCTGGAATTCGCCCTGCGGCTCGGTGTGGACTTCATCGCCCTGTCGTTCGTGCGGTCGCCGTCGGACGTCGAGCTGGTCCACGACATCATGGATCGCGTCGGCCGCCGGGTGCCGGTGATCGGCAAACTCGAAAAGCCCGAAGCCATCGACAATCTCGAGGCGATCGTGCTCGCCTTCGACGCGATCATGGTGGCTCGCGGCGACCTCGGCGTCGAACTGCCGCTCGAGCAGGTGCCGCTGGTGCAGAAGCGCTCGATCCAGATGGCAAGGGAGAACGCCAAACCCGTCATCGTCGCCACCCAGATGCTGGAGTCGATGATCGGCAACTCCCGCCCGACCCGCGCCGAGGCCTCCGATGTCGCCAACGCCGTGCTCGACGGCGCCGACGCGGTCATGCTCTCCGGCGAGACCTCGGTCGGCCAGTATCCGATCGAAACGGTGCGGACGATGGCGCGCATCGTGCACGCCGTGGAATCGGAATCCTCGACCCGGGTGCCCCCGCTGACCCACGTCCCGCGGACCAAGCGCGGCGTGATCTCCTACGCGGCCCGCGATATCGGCGAGCGGCTCAACGCCAAGGCGCTGGTGGCCTTCACCCAGTCCGGCGACACCGTGCGCCGGCTGGCCCGCCTGCACACCACGCTGCCGCTGCTGGCGTTCACCCCGCTGCCGGAGGTCCGCAGCCAGCTGGCGCTGACCTGGGGTGTGGAAACCTTCATCGTCCCGCCGGTCGGTACCACCGACGAGATGATCGGCCAGGTCGACAAGGAACTGCTGTCGCTGAATCGCTACGCCAAGGGCGATCTCGTGGTGATCGTGGCCGGCTCCCCGCCGGGTACCGTCGGCTCCACGAACCTGATCCACGTGCATCGCATCGGCGAGGAGGACCACTGAGGTGAGTGCATCACTGGGCGAATCGGTCGGCACCGGCCGTGAGAGCGGCGGCGATCTCGCCGTCCTGCTCGGCCTGCTCGAACTCGAGGAGATCGGCGAGGACGTCTTCCTCGGTCACCATCCGGAGAAGGTGTGGAGTCGCACCTTCGGCGGCCAGCTGGTGGCGCAGGCGATCATCGCGGCCGGCCGCACGGTCGGACCGGGGCGCCCGGTGCATGCGGTCAACGCTCATTTCGTGCGCGGCGGCGACGTGCGCAAACCGATCGAATACCGGGTCGAACGCCATCGGGACGGGCGTGCGTTCGCCAACCGCACGGTCACGGCGTATCAGGACGATCAGGAACTGTTCGTGATGCTGGCGGCGTTCCAGGACTGGGCCAAGGGCCTGGAACACGCCAGCCCGCAGCCGCAGGTGCCCGATCCGGACGGCCTGCCCCGGGTGGAGGAGTCCTTCTCCGGGTTCGAGGACAAACTGCAGATGTTCGTGCAGGCACCGCATCCGATCGATATGCGCTACACCAACGATCCGGCCTGGATCCTCAAGGGCACCGGCGGCACCTTGAACCACAATCGCGTGTGGATGAAGGCCGACGGTGAACTGCCCGACGATCCGCTGATCCACGTCGCGACGCTGGGTTATTCGTCCGATACCACGGTGCTGGATTCGATCATCACCACGCACGGGCTGTCGTGGGGCCACGACCGGATCGTGGCCGCCACGGTGAATCATTCGATCTGGTTCCACCGTCCGTTCCGCTTCGACGACTGGGCCCTGTACGCGACGCAGTCACCGGTGGCCGCCGGTTCGCGCGGCCTGGCCACCGGTCACTTCTATTCGCGGGCCGGCGAGCTGCTGGCCACCGTCGTGCAGGAAGGCGTGATCAGGCACTTCCCGGCGCGCAAGTAGCGCCGGGAGCGCCGGTATCAGAGGCGTTCGCGGTTCTCGTCGAAGTCGTAACTGTCGCGATGGAGCGCGTGAATCGTGTAGGGGACGGCGTCGGCGGTGGTGGCGATCCCGAGGACCAGTCGATGCTCGAGTGCGGCCAGGCCGGATTCGGTCAGCTGATCGGGATCGCCCACCAGGCTGAGCGCTATCTCGTAGGTGCGCCGCGAGCCGGGGTCGCGGTGGGGGTGTTCCAGGCGCCACTGGGTCTCCAGGACCGTATGGCCGGGTTGATCGGCGTCGACGGGCAGGGTGAAGCGCCAGGCGAAAACATCGTGCTCGGCGAGGTGGTCGTCGACCACGCAGCGCACGGTGTGCACGACGCGGTCGAGCGTTTCCGGTGTGACGTAAACATGGAGTGAAACATCCGAAATTCGTTTCGGCATGTCTGTGTCCTGTTCCGGTGTCGAACCATCGGCGTCGGCAGTTACCGCGGGGAGTCTAACCCCGGATCCCGCTCCGCGGGAGGGCGGCATGCCCGGCGCCGGATTGTTCAGGCGTGGCGGCCGATTCGCACGGGCTCGATACCCCAGGGCGGGGTCTCGATACGTCCACCGGGCAGCAGCACCAGCCGGGGCCGGCCGGACTCCGCGCGGCCCGCGTCGCGATGGGGGTGCAGGGCGAGCAGCAGCGGGACCAGCGTTTCGGCGATCCGATCGCCGACGGCACAGTACTTTTCGCTCGACAATCCCACCGGGTCGGCGATGTTCTCCCGGCCCACCAGCGCGAGATCGTTTCGCGCACTGTCGATCTGGGCGATCGTGCGGGCGCCGGAGACCTTCGTCACCCGGTAGGCTTCGAGCAGTGTGAAGGTCCGCGGCCGGGCGGCCGGAACCAGGTCGATGATGTGGTCGCGGATCTGCTCGGTCATCGCCAGCACCAGGTCCGCGCGCGTGACCATCTCCGGCTTCAACTTGCGTGCTGAGAAGTTGCCGGGATCCGCGCCGAGGCCTGTGATGGTCTGTGCCGCAAGCGGATCGACGCCGAAGCCGACGAGCGCGCGGGTGCCGGCGCTCTCGGCGGTCAGGTCGTCGAGACCGTGTTCGGCCGCGACGGCACGGGTCAGACGTTCGGCGATCACCGAGCGGCAGACGTTGCCGGAGCAGACGAACAGGACGTGCATGACCGATACGGTAGGTCGCCGCGGGCCCCGGCAGAAGCCGAGGACGGCCGAAAACCGCTTATTTAACGCGATGTTCAGCTGCCGGTAGCGCGTCACGTTCGACCGTTTGCCGAATTTTCGCTGACCGGCTGGGCGACGGATATGGCGCTACGGCTGCCGATCCGTGTCGGAACCCTCGGCGCCGTAAGCGTTTCGATAGTAGGAGGCTTCCTCGACGACCGGGGCGACCGTCGGTTCGGTGCCGAGATGAGCGTTGTCCGCGCCGGCGCGCGTGGCGTTGTCCTGGGCCCGGCCGCGCGCACTGAACAGCGGTCCGCGCATGGTCCGGGTCGGAGCGAAGGCGCCCAGCCCGGTGGGCGTGGTCATATCGTCGTACATGGTGTCGATGCCGCCGCGCAGGAAATAGGCCTCGTGCCAGAATCCGGTGCCGCCGGAGTCGCGCAGAAACCGCTGCCACCAGTCGCGATGCGGCTGGGAACGGGTCCAGCGCTCCAGGCTGTCCAGGTCGCGCCAGTATTGGCGGGCGCCCCAGTGCGGCGGGAACAGCGACCAGATGATGTCCTCGTGCCGCAACAGGCCATCCGGCCGATCACGATGGGAGCGATACAGTTTCGGCCCCAAGCCGAGTAGACGCAACACCCCCCGCGGGGTCCGCACCCGCATCCCCAGATAGATCACCACCAGATCGGGATATCCCGAAAGATCCGCGGTGAGCCGGTTCACCCGCATACGCGACCTCCTCCTGCCCGGGGTCGTGTGCACCACCCTACGCGTAGTCACGGGTCATCCCGCCGATTCGGTTCGAAAACGACAAAAGCGGCCCGATCGGACCGCCGACGATGGTGCCGAGTGTGGGACTCGAACCCACACGTCCGTGAGGACAACGGTTTTTGAGACCGTCGCGTCTGCCAGTTCCGCCAACTCGGCGCACCGGGAGGAAATGATAGCCGGTGGGTGCCCAGGTTACCGAATCGGTGCCGCGCGGGCGGGTTCCCGCTGGGTAGATGGGTTGTGAGCGAAGTTGAACGGTACGCTTTAGGACACTCGGCGTGCGTGGCCGGTGACAGGGTGGGACCGGAGGCGCACATCGGGTGTCGGCATCGGAATATCGAGGGGTCTGTCTATGGGAACGAATGCAGGGGGCGCGGGCGCGAAGCAGGACGCGCCGGCTGCCGCGAAGCGTGTCGTGGTGGCCGAGGACGAGGCGCTCATCCGGATGGACCTTGTGGAGATGCTCTCCGAGGAGGGCTACCAGGTGGTGGGTGAGGCCGGCGACGGCCAGCAGGCGGTCGACCTGGCCGTGGAACTGCGCCCCGATCTGGTCATCATGGATGTGAAGATGCCGCGGCGCGACGGTATCGATGCCGCCGGTGAGATCGCCTCCAAACGTGTTGCGCCCGTAGTGATCCTGACCGCGTTCAGCCAGCGTGACCTGGTCGAGCGGGCGCGCGACGCGGGTGCGATGGCCTATCTGGTGAAGCCGTTCACGAAATCGGATCTGGTGCCCGCGATCGAGTTGGCGGCCAGCCGTTTTCATGAGATCTCGGCGCTGGAACAGGAGGTCGCGAATCTGTCCGACCGCCTGGAGACCCGCAAACTGGTCGAGCGCGCCAAGGGCGTGCTGATGCAGACGCAGGGGCTGTCGGAACCGCAGGCGTTCAAATGGATCCAGCGCACCGCGATGGATCGTCGCACCACCATGAAGGCGGTCGCGGAGGTCGTCCTGGAGAATCTCGCGCCGAAGTCCTGATCGCCCCTGTGGTCGGCCGCGGCTCGCGTGCCGGTCGAGCGCGGGAGTGGTCGGGTCGCGGCCCGCGCCGTCGGCGGGCTCGCTCGTGGGCTTCGGGTGAGCTCCTCGGGTGAACTCCGGCACCGACGCGGGAAAACCGCGGACATCGGCGAGCTTGTGCACGCCTCGCTGTCGGTCCGGTGGGGCGGATGTGGCCGGCGTGAAAGCGGGCACCGTATCCGCGTGTGCGAATTCGAACGCGACACATGTCGGTCCGTGCCCGGTGGCCGGGGATGTCGGTGGATATCCCTAGA
The DNA here is from genome assembly GCF_049538315.1 of Nocardia sp. AB354. Lineage (NCBI taxonomy): Bacteria > Bacillati > Actinomycetota > Actinomycetes > Mycobacteriales > Nocardiaceae > Nocardia > Nocardia sp. AB354. The sequence continues at coordinate 108,816 of NZ_JBMVFU010000014.1, forward strand.
CTCTGTGCCGTGACTCCAGCCTCCACCGATCAGCGTCAGGGCAGTGTGTCGTCCACCACCGCCGCAGCGGCCGCGCCGAAAGCCGGCAGTACGGCGCCGGGTGCTCCCGGCGAGCGGCCCACGCTGTTGTTGCTGGACGGCCATTCCCTGGCCTACCGCGCCTTCTACGCGCTACCGGCGGAGAACTTCAAAACCGTCACCGGGCAGACCACCAACGCCGTCTACGGCTTCACCGCCATGCTGATCAACCTGCTGCGCGACGAACGGCCCACCCATGTGGCGGCCGCGTTCGACGTCAGCCGGAAGACCTTCCGGGTCGAGGCCTATCCGGAGTACAAGGCCAACCGCATCACCACCCCCGACGAATTCCGCGGTCAGGTGGAGATCACCCAGGAGGTGCTGGGCGCGCTCGGCATCCCGGTGATGGCCATCGAAGGCTACGAGGCCGACGACATCATCGCCACCCTCGCGACTCAGGCTGTGCCGCAAGGCTTCCGGGTGCTCATCGTCACCGGCGACCGGGATTCGCTGCAGCTGGTCAACCCCGACGTCACTGTGCTGTACCCGAAGAAGGGCGTCTCCGAACTCACCCGTTTCACGCCGGAGGCGGTCGAGGAGAAGTACGGCCTGACCCCCGCCCAGTACCCGGATTTCGCGGCCCTGCGCGGCGACCCGAGCGACAACCTGCCCGGCATCCCGGGTGTGGGGGAGAAGACCGCCACCAAGTGGATTCGCGAATTCGGCGATCTGCCCACCCTGGTCGAGCGGGTCGACGAGGTGCGCGGCAAGGTCGGCGACGCCCTGCGCGCGAACCTGTCCAGTGTGGTGCTCAACCGGCAGCTCACCGAGATGGTCAAGGATGTTCCGCTGCCGTACACCCCGGAGCAGCTGGCGCAGCAGCCGTGGGACCGCGACAAGATCCACCGCCTGTTCGACGATCTCGAATTCCGGGTGCTGCGGGACCGGCTGTTCGAGACGCTGGCGCCGCCGGAGCCGGAGGCCGAGAGCGGTTTCGAGATCAGCGGCGGTCCGGTCGCGCCCGGCGCCGTCGCCGACTGGCTCACCGAACACGCGAAAGCCGGTGTGCGCCACGGTGTGTCGATCGTGGGCACGACCACGCCCGTACAGGGGGATGTGAAGGCGATCGCGATCGCCGCCGCCGACGGGGAGGGTGGCTACTTCGACGTGGTCGCGCTGACCCCGGAGGACGAGCTCGCCCTCGGCCGCTGGCTCGCCGACGCCGGCACCCCGAAGGCGGTGCACGAGGCCAAGGCCGCCATCCACGCTCTGCGCGGGCGCGGCTGGCGGCTGGCGGGGCTCACCAGCGATACCGCGCTCGCGGCCTATCTGGTCCGCCCCGGGCAGCGCACCTTCAACCTCGACGATCTGTCGCTGCGGTACCTGTCGCGGGAGTTGCGGGTCGAAGCCGCCGAGGACGCCCAGCTGTCGCTGCTCGACGACGAAGACCAGGTCGACACCGAACTGGCCCAGGCCGAGATCCTGCGCGCCCGCGCGGTGGTAGATCTGGCCGAGGCGTTCGATGCCGAACTCGACCGCATCGAATCCGTGCCGCTGCTCACCGAGATGGAACTGCCGCTACTGGGCGTGCTGGCCGAACTCGAGCACGCCGGCATCGCTGTCGACTGCGACAAACTGGACGAGTTGCAGCGCGAATTCGCCGACCGGGTGGCCTCGGCCGCGGAGGCGGCCTACGAGGTGATCGGTGAGCAGATCAACCTCGGTTCGCCGAAGCAGCTGCAGGTGGTGCTGTTCGACAAACTGGATATGCCCAAGACGAAGCGGACCAAGACCGGTTACACCACCGATGCCGACGCGCTCGAGTCGCTGTTCGAGAAGACCCAGCATCCCTTCCTCGAACATCTGCTCGCGCACCGCGACGCCACCCGCCTCAAGGTCACCGTGGACGGGTTGCTGAAGTCGGTGGCCGACGACGGCCGCATCCACACCACGTTCAACCAGACCATCGCCGCCACCGGCCGGTTGTCCTCGACCGAGCCCAATCTCCAGAACATCCCGATCCGCACCGACACCGGCCGGCGCATCCGCGACACCTTCGTCGTCGGCCCCGGCTACGAGTCGCTGATGACGGCGGACTACAGCCAGATCGAGATGCGGATCATGGCGCACCTGTCCAAGGACGCGGGGCTGATCGAGGCGTTCAACTCCGGCGAGGACCTGCACAGCTTCGTCGCGTCCAAGGCGTTCGACATCCCGATCGCCGACGTGCACCCGGAGATGCGCCGCCGCATCAAGGCGATGTCCTACGGTCTGGCCTACGGCCTGTCCGCCTACGGACTCTCGCAGCAGCTGCGGATCAGCGCCGAAGAGGCGAAGGCGCAGATGGAGGTCTACTTCTCCCGCTTCGGCGCGATTCGCGACTACCTGCGCGACGCCGTGGATCAGGCGCGCAAGGTGGGCTACACCGAGACGCTGTTCGGCCGCCGCCGCTACCTGCCCGATCTGGATTCCAGCAATCGCCAGCGCCGCGAGGCCGCCGAGCGGATGGCGCTCAACGCGCCCATCCAGGGCACCGCCGCCGACATCATCAAGGTCGCGATGATCAACACCCAGGCCGCCATCGCCGAGGCCGGGCTACGTTCGCGCATGCTGCTGCAGATCCACGACGAACTCGTCTTCGAAGTCGCGTCCGGTGAGCGGGAGGCGCTGGAATCGCTTGCCCGCGAACAGATGTCGAGCGCCATCGACCTTTCGGTACCGCTCGAGGTCTCCGTCGGCGTCGGCCGCAGCTGGGACTCGGCCGCCCACTGACCGGGGCGCCGAAGGCTCCGGCCGGCCCGGTCTCGCGCGGCGTATGGAGCCACAGACGGGGATGTGCCGCGCACGGTGCCGGAAATCGCTCCCGGGCGGTCGGCGCGCGGTCGACCGGCCGCATCGTAGGGTGGCGCGATGGGTGCAGTGGATTGGGATCACAACGCCTTCTACCACCGGACGCTGCTGCGGCAGCTGCCGCGGCGCTGTGAGCGGATCCTCGAAGTCGGTTGCGGGGCAGGCGCTTTGGCGGTCGAGCTGGCGCGGCGTGCCGACCGGGTCGACGCGGTGGACCGCTCGCCGGAGATGATCGAGGCGGCCCGCGATGTCGTCCCGGGCAACGTCGAATGCACCCGAGCCGACATTCTCGAGTACCCGCTGCCGGAAGCCGCCTACGACGCCGTCGTGTCGCTCACCACGCTCCATCACCTGCCCCTGGAACGGGTGCTGCCGCGGCTCGCGCACACGCTGCGGCCGGGCGGGGTGCTCGCGGTGATCGCGCTGCCGCGGGCCGATCCGCTGCGTGAACTGCCCGCGGAGATCGCGGGCGTACTCGGCCATCGCCTCTTCGGTGCGACGTTCGCGATGCTGCGTGCCACGGGCCGCGGCGCCTGGTACGCGCACCAACCCACGCATGCGGTGATGCCGGTCGTGCTCGATCCGCCACTGACCACGCGCGAGGTCGCGCGCCGGGCGGGCGGCATCCTGCCGGGCGCGCGCGTGCGGCGGCTGGTGTTCTGGCGCTATCTGTTGCGGTGGGACAAACCCGGGCAAACTCGGTGACGACACGCCGACCATGTCCGGGGCGCATCCTGTGCACCCGCTGTGGCCTGCATGAATGCGGCGTTCACCACGGCACTGTCCGTTGGGATGCCGTTCACTCGAAAATGTGACGAAGTTACTCGTTGGTTCCGCCGCAATATTGTTGCCATCGACGCGGTGAGTCCATATTCTCGAAGCCGTGCCGAATCCCGCCGCAAGCCACAGCGCCGCGCGCAACGTCGCCGACCGCGACCGCGTGGTGCTCCTTCCGCTTACCGCGATGGTGGCTGCGGCGCGACTTCTCGTAGTACCTCGCCGTAGCGGGAGCTGATTCGGACCGGCCCCCTCGCTGCGGCCGTTACAAGTGTTTGCGCTGGTCCCCTCTGTCATCCGACCAACGACAAAGCTTCGGGAAGACCTAGTCCAATGACGATCACTATCGATACACATGCCTTCATCGCGGCCGCGCCCAAGGGGCTGCGCGCCGAATCCGCCGACCTGACGCCCGCGGAGTTCTACGACCGCTACTGCGCGCACACCGGCCCGGTCAAGCTCAGCGACTGGGCGCGGGCCGAACAGCGGGCGACCTACACCGCGACCATCGAACTGGCCGGACATGCGCGGACCGTGGTGTCCGCGGGCAGCCCGGTCGCCGCGCTGACCTCGGCGCTCTACGACGAGGGCTACCCGGTGGAGATTCTGCAGTTCCACCAGCGGCGTACCGGCGCCGGCACGGCCACCTTCGTGCAGTGCGAATGCAACGGCCGCCGAGGCTGGGGCGCCGCGCTCGCCGGAGACGGGCCGGAGTCGACCGTTCGGGCCATGATCGCCGGCATCAACAAACTCGGGAACTGAGCCGGTTCGGCAACCGAGCCGACACGCGAAAACCACAGTGCCGCATCCCCTTTCGTGAAGAATCGGGATGCGGCACCGGTTCGTGCGGGTCAGCCCTGCTGCTGTTCGGCGAGCTGCTTGCGCACCTCTTCCATATCGAGCGCCTTCACCTGGGAGACCAGATCTTCCAGCGCGGCCGGCGGCAGTGCGCCGGGCTGCGCGAAGACCAGGACACCCTCGCGGAAGGCCATGATCGTGGGGATGGAGCGGATGTTGGCAGCGGCGGCGAGGCTCTGCTCGGCCTCGGTGTCGACCTTGCCGTGGACGACATCGGGATGCTGTTCCGAGGATGCCTCGAAGGTGGGCGCGAACGCCTTGCAGGGCCCGCACCAATCGGCCCAGAAATCGACGAGGACGACGTCGTTTCCGGTCACAATCTCGTCGAAGTTCTGCGCGGTCAGGGTCTGGGTGGCCATGACTTCCTCTCGTGTCGTTGTATGCGGTGCAACGCGGGACGTTGGGCATATCTTCCGCGCGGCCGGCGTCCGCGGCTCAACCGTGGACCCCACCCCCTGGGGCGATCGGCCACTCGATCCGCCGATCACCGTCCCACCGCCGAATACCCACCACGGTAGCCGCAAAATCCCGCTCGGCGGCCACCGCGTCGATCGCCGCGGGCCAGTGCTCCGGTTTCAGCCGCCGTGCCAGCGTGATGTGCGGGGTCCACGCGTCCGGGCACATGTTCGCCGGAACGCCGGGGCACGCGTCGACGACCGCCGCGATGCGCCGTTGCATCGTCAGCAGGTCCTCGGTGGGCACCACCAGCCGTACCAGAATCGGATGGCGGGCGCCGAATATCAGCAGCCCGCCCAGTCGGATCGGGAGCGGCCGGAACGGCAGGGCGGCCAGCGTCTTGTCCATCCGGGGCCAGATCTCGCGGGCGACCGCGACGGTGATGTGCGGCCGGTGTTCCGGTGTGGGACTGTGCATTCCGGCCGTGGCCAGCGCACCCCACTGCCGGCGGACCTCGGCCTCCGCCGCCTCGTCGAGTACCAGTTCCACCGACTGCACCATGGTTCAGGCCAACTTACGCGCGCGGGACGGGCCCGGTGCGCCGATTACGTGAGTTGCCGGGCAGGCCGGGCCCGCGGTCGGCTCGGTGACCCGGCACCCAATAGGGTGAGCCGGTGTGCCGGGCCACGGACCGGCCGGGACGGGGTGGTGCGAGTAGAGGAGTGAGCGCGGTGGATGCGCGGCGGGTGGTGCGGCTCGGGCTGATCGAGGGCGACGGCATCGGGCCGGAGGTGGTGCGGGCGACCCGGGCCGTGGTGGACGAGGCTCTCACCGCGGCCGGTGCGGCGACGCCGGAATGGGTCGAGCTGCCGATCGGGCATGCGGCCATCGCCGAATGCGGGGAACCGCTGCCGGAGACCACGCTGTCGGTCCTCGCCGATCTCGATGCCTGGATCCTCGGTCCGCACGACAACGCCTCCTACGCGCCGCATCACCGCATCGGGGCCCCGCCGGGCGGGGCGATCCGCAAACGCTTCGGCCTGTACGCGAATATCCGCCCGGCCCGGGCCTTTCCGGGCGTGCGGGCGGCGGCGAAGGACATCGATCTGGTGATCGTGCGCGAGAACAGCGAGGGCTTCTACGCCGACCGCAACATGTTCGCCGGTTCGGGCGAATTCCGGCCCACCGCCGATGTGGCGATGGCCGTGGCCGTGATCACCCGGGCCGCCTGTGAACGCATCGCGCATCAGGCCTGCACGCTCGCGGCAGCGCGGCGCGGCCGGTTGACGATCGTGCACAAGGCGAATGTGCTGCCGATGACGATGGGACTGTTCCGCGAGGTCTGCGCGGAGGTGGCCGCGGGATATTCCGGAATCGAGGTCGACGACGAACACGTCGACGCCGCCGCGGCCCACCTGGTTCGCGCGCCCGGTGACTACGACGTGCTGGTGACCGAGAACCTGTTCGGCGACATCCTCTCCGACCTCGCGGGGGAACTCGCCGGGTCACTGGGCTTGGCGGCCTCGCTGAACTGCTCGGACGACAAGGCGATGGCTCAGGCGGTGCACGGCGCGGCTCCGACGCTGGCGGGGCGCAACCGGGCGAATCCGGGCGCACTGCAACTGTCGGCCGCAATGCTGTTGCGCTGGCTGGGCACCCGCGACGGCGATCCGGCGCTGCTGGGCGCCGCCGACCGGATCGAGCGCGCGGTGGCGGCGACCCTGGCGGCCGGTATCGCCACCGCCGACCTCGGCGGACTGGCCTCGACCAGTGAATTCACCGAGCAGGTCCGGGCTCGCGTGCATCGCCGGTGAATCGGCGTGTACCCCTGCCGCCGGTCGTGGCGCGCATTAACCTTCGGTAACCGACCGGCGCATCTCGTGCCGATCGCCTAGATTTTCGAATGGCTGCATTGCTACACGGCGACCCGCTCACGGTGGCGGGTCGCGCGAATACGGAGGGCCGCGTGTCAGTTCGACTCGGCGCCCGCGGGTACATCCTGCGAGCCGCGTGCGTGATCGTCGGTGCGGCGGTGCTGGCAGCGGGATGCGCGGACAACACCGAGGACGAATCGCCCAAGGTGCCCAAGGTGCCGGTGACGAAGGTCGAATCGATCGCCGCGCAGCTGCCGCCGAAGATCGCGCGGGCGGGACGGCTCGTGGTCGGTGTGAACGTGCCGTACCAGCCCAACGAGTACCGGGACCCGCACACCGGACAGATCATCGGATTCGACGTCGATCTGATGGATGCGGTCACCGCTGTGCTCGGTGTGCGCGCCGACTACCAGGAAGCCGACTTCGAGAAGATCATCCCCGCGATCGAGGCCGGCACCGTCGACGTGGGAATGTCGTCGTTCACCGACAACCTGACGCGGGAGAAGACCGTCGACTTCGTCGACTACTTCTCCGCCGGCATTCAGTGGGCACAGCGCAAGGGCCGTCCGATCGATCCGAACGACGCCTGCGGCAAGAAGGTCGCGGTGCAGCGCACCACGACCGAGGACATCGACGAGATCCCCGCGAAATCGAAGGCCTGCGCCGATGCCGGCAAGCCCGAGATCCACAAGATGTCCTACGACGAACAGAGTGCGGCCGCCACCGCCCTGGTCCTCGGCCAGGTCGACGCCATGTCCGCCGATTCCCCGGTCACCGCGTATGCGATCAAGCGCAATCCCGACACCATCGAGGCTGCGGGCCCGGTCTTCGAGGCCGAACCCTACGGCTGGCCGGTACCGAAGGGTTCGCCGCTGGCCCCGGTACTGCAAGCGGCGCTGCAGCATCTGATCGATTCCGGCGTCTACCGCACCATCGCCGAGAACTGGGGCGTGGAGGCCGGTGCGATCACCACCTCGGTCATCAACGGTGCGAAAGGCTGAGTGCACATGTCCGCGCAACCCCCCGCCGTCTCGCAGGCCGGGCCGCCCGAGGCGTCCATGCCGGAGCCGATCGAGGCCGTACCGCTGCGGCGGCCCGGGCGCTGGATCGCCGCGGCGATCCTGCTGATCCTGCTCGGGCTGTTCGTCTACGGCGCCGCCACCAACCCGGCCTATCGCTGGGACACCTACTGGAAGTATCTGTTCGATCGGCGGATTTCCGAGGGGGCGGTGGTCACTCTCGAACTGACCGTGCTGGCGATGGCGATCGGCGTGATTCTCGGCGTGATCCTCGCGGTGATGCGGCTGTCGCCGAATCCGGTGCTGCGGTCGGTGTCGTGGGTGTATCTGTGGATCTTCCGCGGCACCCCGGTATACATCCAACTCGTCTTCTGGGGCCTCTTCCCGGCGCTGTACAAATCGATTCAGCTCGGAATCCCGTTCGGCGGGCCCAGTTTCGTGCAGTGGGATGTGCAGGACTGGTCGCAGCCGTTCATCTTCGCCATGATCGGCCTGGGCCTGAACGAGGCCGCCTACATGGCCGAGATCGTGCGTGCCGGAGTCAATTCGGTGGGTGAGGGGCAGCGCGAGGCGTCGGTGGCGCTCGGCATGTCGTGGGGACAGACCATGCGGCGCACGGTGCTGCCGCAGGCGATGCGGGTGATCATCCCGCCCACCGGCAACGAGCTGATCTCCATGTTGAAGACCACCTCACTGGTCACCGCGATCCCGCTGACCACCGATCTGTACGGCCGCGCCCGCGATATCTACGGCATCAACTTCCAGCCGATTCCGCTGCTGCTGGTCAGCGCGACCTGGTATCTGGCGATCACCAGTGTGCTGATGGTCGGCCAGTTCTATCTCGAGCGGTACTACTCGCGCGGGGTGACGCGGCAGTTGACCGGCCGGCAGCTGCGCGCACTGGCCACCACCCAGCAGACGACGGAGGTCGGCAAATGAGCAGCGCCTTGGCGGCCCCGGCCGATGTTCCGATGATCCGGGCCGAGCGGGTATGCAAGAACTTCGGTGCGTTGCAGGTGTTGCAGGGAGTGTCGCTCGAGGTCGCGCGCGGGCAGGTGATGTGCCTGATCGGCCCGTCCGGATCCGGCAAATCGACCTTTCTGCGTTGCATCAACCATTTGGAACGGGTGAACGCCGGGCGCCTCTACGTCGACGGCGATCTGGTCGGCTATCGCGAGCGCGGGGGCAAACTCTACGAACTGCGTCCGCGGGAGTCGGCTCGCCAGCGCCGCGACGTCGGCATGGTGTTCCAGCACTTCAATCTGTTTCCCCATCGCACCGCGCTGGCGAATGTCATCGAGGCGCCGATCCATGTGAAGAAGCTCTCCCGCGCCAAGGCGGTCGCCCGGGCGCGGGAACTTCTCGATCGAGTCGGCTTGGCGGACAAGGCCGATGCCTATCCGGCGCAGCTGTCGGGCGGCCAGCAGCAGCGGGTCGCGATCGCCCGCGCCCTGGCGATGGATCCGAAGCTGATGCTGTTCGACGAGCCCACCTCGGCCCTGGATCCCGAGCTGGTCGGCGAAGTCCTCACGGTCATGCGCGAATTGGCGCAATCGGGCATGACGATGGTGGTCGTCACGCACGAAATGGGATTCGCTCGCGAGGTCGCCGACCAGCTGGTGTTCATGGACGGGGGCGTGGTGGTGGAGGCCGGAGATCCGCGCGAGGTGCTGGCGAATCCGCAACACGAGCGAACCCAGGCCTTCCTGTCCCGCATACTGTAGAACGCGATCGAGGCTCAGTTCTCGTCGAACGCCGTTGCGCGCGAGACCTTTTCCCATTCGCGGATCTCGGCGCGCACGGAGTCGAGGTGTCCGAGCAGCGTGTCGACCGAATCGCTGCCCAGCGGCAGCCGCAACGGGGTGCGCTCAGCCTCGAGTGCGGCGCGGATGGCGGCTGCGGCCTTGACCGGGTCGCCGGGCTGGGTGCCGTCGCCGCCCTCGATCATGCGGCGGGTCTTGCCCGCGGTGTCGGCGTAGACATCGGATTCGGCGCTGAAATAGGCTGCGCCGGAACCGAACAGGCCGGTGCGGAAGGCGCCCGGCTCCACGACGAGCACCCGGATGCCGAACGGCGCCACCTCGTCGGCCAGCGCCTCCGACAACCCTTCCAGCGCGAATTTGGTTGCGCTGTAGGCGGAGAAGCCGGCGAACGACATCTGGCCGCCCACACTGCTCATCATGACGATCGCCCCGCTGCCCTGGGCGCGCATCTGCGGCAGGACGGCGCGGGTGAGCGCGGCGGGACCGAAGACGTGCAGGTCGAACAGGTCCCGCAACTCCCGGTCGGTGGTTTCCTCCACCGCGCCGACCTGGGTGCGTCCGGCATTGTTGACCAGCACGTCGATGCGGCCGTACCGGGCGATCACATCGGTGACGACCGCGTCGACGCGGGCGGTGTCGGTGACATCGAGGGCGACGGCCTCGATGCGATCGGGGTGGGCGGCGACCAGATCGTCCAGCGCGGCGGTGCGGCGGGCGACCGCGACGACGATATCGCCGGCATCGATCGCGTTCTGGGCGATCGCGCGGCCGAAACCGCTACTGGCGCCGGTGATCAGCCAGACCTTGCCTGTGCTCACGGAAACTCTCCTCGGTAGTTCGGGGTACGAGAGAAATCTTTGTCTGTCCCCAGTGGTGAAGTCCAAGGCCTTTCGCCCACCGCGTTCCCGCTCGCCAAACCCGTCCTGCGCCGATCGGGATGGTCCGATCCGTCCGCCGGACTGGGCGACGGGAGCCGCGCATGGTGGCCCCTGCCTCTTCATCGGCGCGCTGTCCTTCGGGGGCCCAGCGCGATCCGCAACTGCCCGAGCAGTACCTTCGCGGCCGGTGCCGCCGGCCGATCCGACCGCCAGACCAGGGCGAGCTGTCCGTACATCTCGGGGTCGGTGATCTCGATCATCCGGACTCCCGCGGCCTCGGCGTGGGCGGCACCGAGGGCCGGTACCACGGCGATACCCAGTCCTCCGGCGGCCAGTTGAACGAGCAGCGGCGGCGCGGCGGCCTCGAACTCGATCATCGGAGTGAATCCGGCAGCGGCACAGCAACGTTCGAGCACGCCGCGGATTCCGGTGCCTCGTGGCAGGCAGATCAGGGAGTGCTCGCGCAACTCGTCCAGTGCTATCCGGGAGCCGAACGCGTGGTCGTCGCGCGCCACGGCAGCGGCCAGGCGCGTCTCGAAGACGACGTCGGCGGCGAGGCGTTCGTCGAGTTTCTCACCGGTCAGCCCGACCAGGGCGATATCGAGTTCGCCGTGCGTCAACGCGGCGAGCATGCGGTCGGTGGTGTCCTCGGTGAGGGTGATGCCGACCTGCGGATGATCGCGGTGGAAGGCCGACAGGACCGTTGCGACGTCGAACTCCTCGGTCGCCGCCCCGGAGATCAGGCCGATGCGAACCTGCCCTCGCAACAATCCGGTGAACTCGTCGACGGTGAAGGAAACCTGTTGTGCCGCTGCCAATGCCGCCCGCGCGTGCGGCAGCACGGCGGCGCCGGCGGCGGTCAGTGTCACGGTGCGTCCCGACCGGTCGAGCAGCGGCTGACCCAATTCCCGTTCCAGCTGCCGGATCTGCGCCGAGAGACCGGGCTGGGCCAGGTGCAGCCGCTGGGCCGCCCGGGTGAAATTGGCCTCCTCGGCGACGGTGACGAAGTAGCGCAGCTGCCGCAGTTCCATAACTACCGATTCTAGTATCGAGAAGAACTATCTGTTTTACTTCTCATCTGCCCGGCGGCAGAGTTCAGGACATGACGAACTCGAACTTCCCCGCCGAACTGCCCACTGTCACCGGCCCGGTATTCCGTCCGGGTGACGACGGCTACGACGCCGAGGTCTCCGGCTTCCAGACCGCGTATACGCACCGGCCCGATCTGGTCGTCGGTGCGCTCCACGCCGAGGATGTGCGCGCGGCCGTGGAATTCGCCGCCCGGCACCGGCTGCCCGTTGCCGTGCAAGCGACGGGGCACGGGCTCTCGGTGCCGGCCGACGGTGGTGTGCTGATCAGTACGCGCCGGATGACCCGGGTGCGCGTCGATCCGGGCGCCCGCACCGCCTGGGTGGCCGCCGGCGTGCAGGCCGAGGCGCTGATCGCCGCGGCGGTCGCGCACGGTCTGGCGCCGCTGAACGGTTCCTCGCCCTCGGTCGGCGTGATCGGTTATCACCTGGGCGGCGGGCTCGGCATTCTGGCGCGCACCTTCGGCTACGCCGCCGACCGGGTCCGCGTCCTGGAACTGGTGACGGCAGACGGCCGGTTGCGCCGCCTCACCCCGGGCGACGAATTGTTCAGCGCCGCACTGGGTTCGGGCGGCAACTTCGGTGTGGTCACCGGCATGGAAATCGAACTGTTCCCGATCGCCGAGGTCTACGGCGGAAAGCTCACCTTCGACACCCCGCTGGTGGAACCCGCCCTCGAGGCGTGGCGGCAGTGGACCGCCGAGGTCCCCGAGGAGATGACCTCGGCGATCACCATGATGACGATGCCCGATGTCGCGGCGATTCCGGAACCGCTGCGCGGGCGCTATCTGGCCACCGTCAACATCGCCTTCACCGGGTCGGCCGCCGACGGTGAGCGGCTGGTCCGGCCACTGCGCGAGGTGGGCGCCCGGATCGCCGACGACCTGCGAACGATGCCCTACATCGACACCCACGGCATCTACCGCGACCCGAATTTCCCGCACGCCTATACCGCGACCAACGCGCTGCTGGCGGATCTGACCGCGGACGCGGCCTCGGCCTTCCTCGATGTCACCGGCCCCGAGGCGCCGGTCGCGGCGGTGGCGGGCTTCCGGCATCTCGGGGGAGCGCTGCGCCGCCCGGGTCCGGCGGGGATCGCGATGGATCACCGGGAGGCCGAATACAACGCGCGCGTCATCACGATGCCGAACTCGGACGGCCCGGATCCGCGGGGCTACCACGATCTGGTCGCGAAGACGTTGGCGCCGTGGACGATCGGCCACAACCTGAACTTCCTCTACGGCGCCGGAGGGTGGGCCGATGAGAACCAGACCCGGGCCGGGTACTCGGCGCGGACCTATGCGCGGTTGCGGGCGCTGAAGTCCGAGTACGACCCGGCCAACCTGTTCCGTTTCAACCGCAACATCCGGCCCGCCTGAGCGGAGTCCGCCGATTGGACCCCTGGCGTCCGGGATATCTCTGCGCTATCGTCGTGATATCACTTCAATATTGGGAGGATGTCATGTCGCTGCGTCCGGCCTTCCGGCTGAACGGGTTCTTGATGCTGTTGGTGCTGCTGGTGGTCGGCACCGCCGGACTGATCGGCGGGGTCGCCGCCTCCAGCGCCGCCGGTTCGGGCGGGGGCGCCGGTGCGGCGATCGGCGCGGCCGCGGGATACGTGATCTTCGCGGTCGCGGTGATCCTGCTGACCGGGCTCACCACGGTCGGCCCGAACGAGGCCAAGGTGCTGCAGTTCTTCGGCCGCTACGTCGGATCGGTCGCCGACGCCGGCTTCTTCTGGGCCCTCCCGCTGACCACCAAACGGCGAATCTCGCTGCGGGTCCGTAATTTCGAGACGCAGAAGTTGAAGGTCAACGATTTCGACGGCAATCCGGTGGAGATCGCGGCCGTGGTGGTCTACCGGGTCGTGGACAGCTTCAAGTCCGCCTTCGCCGTCGACGACTACGAGGAGTACGTGCAGACCCAGTCCGAGGCCGCGGTCCGGCACCTGGCCACGGTGCACCCCTACGACGCCGCCCCGGACGTGGTGCCCGCGGCCGTGGCGATGACGCCCGCTCTCGCGGGCGCCGACGACCCGGCCCCGACCAGTCTGCGCAACGGCGCCGAGGTCGCCGAGGAACTGACCACCGAACTGCGCGAACGTACCGCGCTCGCGGGTATCGAGATTCTCGAAGCGCGGATCACGCACCTGGCGTACGCGCCGGAGATCGCCCAGTCGATGCTGGTCCGCCAGCAGGCCGCACAGGTGGTGGCCGCGCGCAGCCGCATCGTCGAGGGTGCGGTCGGCATGGTGGGCATGGCGCTGCAACGGCTGACCGAGGAGGGAATGGTCGACCTGGACGAGGAACGGCGGGCCTCGATGGTGTCGAATCTGCTGGTGGTGCTGTGCGGTGATCGATCCGCCCAGCCCGTCGTCAACACCGGAACGCTCTACTCCTGATGGCCAAGCGCGAGCCCAAGAAGGTGCTCGTCCGGCTCGATCCGGCCGTCCACGAGGCGATAGCCAAGTGGGCGGCCGACGACCTGCGCAGCATCAACGCTCAGATCGAGTTCGCTCTGCGGATGGCGCTCGATCAGGTGGGGCGCTCCCCGCGGCGGTCCGGGGAGACCCCCGAATGAAAACAAACCTGACACCCGTTTCGTCCGATATTTATTACCAGGTGGTCACGCCTTGAACACAAAACGCCCCAGGAAGTGCGAAAAGGTCACAGATGGGTAGCTTGGTTGCGTGCCAATCGTGTTCGAAACCGGGGGACTGCAGCAGCTTGACCAGACCACGTGGGGGAATCCGGCCACCCGTGACATCATCACGCTGAGCTATATCGATCTGGTACCGGACTTACCCGCCCCGCTGGCCGACATCGACACATTGCGCCGCCGCCTCACCGAACTGCAGGCCGAGTTCGGCTGCCTGATCGAGGCACATGCCATCACCGTGGATTCCCAGCCGGCCCTGCTGCGCCTGGAGAAGTTCCCGCTGGCCGATCCGGCGTCCGGACTGGGCTTCACCGCCGGAATCGTCGTGCCCAAGGCCGGATGCAGCGCGATCGTGAAGATCATGTGTCCCGAAACCGGCCGCTCCGGCGTCCGGGAGGCCGCGGTCGTGCCGAAGGTCGGCTTCGCGAACATGTTCCCGCCGCATCCGTACGCGCCCGAGGTCAAGGGCAAGCTGCCCTACAACATCGCCGACGACGCGCGCTGGGATCCGCAGTTCCCGGACCATCCGCTGACCCGCGCGCGGCGCTGGATCACCCACGTCAGCCGGACCGCACGTATCGACCCGCGGTTCGCGGCCCTGCCGCCGTTCGCGGGTCCGGCCGGCGCGGAGGCGTCGAGCGGTAAGGCGGCGCCGACCGGTAAGACACCGCCGACCGGTAAGGCGGAGTCCGCCGCCGCGCCCGGCGCGCCGGTGGCCAAACCCGATCCGGGCAAGACCACGCCCATTCCCGCGCAGAACTCGGTGTCCGACGGCAAGGCGACGGTGGCGCCGCCGCTGCCGCGGGCCGCGCGGGCTAATGCCGCGACGGCTTCTCGGTAACGAAAATGGCTGTGCCGGGGAAGATCTCACCGCGCAACGGGCTCCACTGACCCCATTCGCGCTCGAGCCACTCCGGCCATTCGGGTTCGACGATGTCGAGCAGGATCAGGCCCGCGCCGACGATGTCGCGGACCCGATCGCCGATCGTGCGGTGATGTTCGACGTAGATCGGTTCGTCGTCGGCGTCGACCTCGACGTAGGGCGTGCGGTCGAAGTAGGGGATCGTGGCGCGCAGTCCGTCCGGGCCCGGATCGTCGGGGAAGATCCACCGCATCGGGTGATTGACCGAGAACACCCAGCGCCCGCCCGGCCGCAGCACCCGGGCCACCTCCCGCATCACCCGGGCGGCATCGGCGACGAACGGGACCGCGCCGAACGCCGAACAGGCCAGATCGAACGATTCGTCCGCGAACGGCAGCGCCTCGGCACCGGCCTGCACCAGCGGCACCCGCGGTCCGCCGCGCGCCATGGCCGCGAGTCCGCGGTCGAGCATCGCCCGCGACAGATCCAGTCCGACCGGATGCGCGCCCTGGGCGGCCAGCCAGCGCGAGCACGGCGCCGATCCGCAGCCGATCTCCAGGACGCGCCGCCCGGCGACCTCGCCCAGCAGATGCCAGTCGCCCTCGTGCAACCCCTCCGGGCACCAGACGAATTCTCCGGCCTCGGAGTCGACGCCCAGGAAATCGGCGTGCGTCTCGTGGTACTGCGCGGCATCGGCATCCCACCAGCGCCGGTTGGCGCGTTCGCTGACCGCCGACCCGACGGTCGCGCGGGTCACCCGCGCGGTGCCGAGCAGGGCATTGGCCTGGGCGTGGCGCTCGTCGTCGAGGAGGGCCGGATGCGGGTCGTCGGACATGGTTCGCAGCGTATGGCACGGCCCGGTCCGCGCCCCTGCGGACGCCGTCTCCGATCCGGCCGGCCCGGGCGCGACCGGGGTGCTTACGTCTCCGCCGTGACGGGTACCACACTGTGCGGGAACGGTGTTCGGTGCCGGCCGTATGATCATGGTGCGGGCGGGGGCCCGTGTTTGCTTGGCGTAACTCACGTCGCGTACGCTGTTTCCCGCGAGTGTCTTCGGCATTTGCGTAGCCGCTGTCGGTACTGTAGCGCTCGGTACCGGGCGCAGGGGTTACGGATTTCGGAAGTCGCCCGCGGGCTGTGATTTCGCAGCCGGTGCTGTGAGTTTCTGCAGTGAGTACAGCGTTGTGCTGTGTCGCAGCGATGTGCTGTGCATGGCCGTCAACGTAGTTCCACCGCTGTGACTTCACAGCAAAACCGAGAGTTCCAATGTCCACTACCGACCACAATCCGTCCGGAGCAACCCAACATATGCCCACCACCGTCACCTCGCCGCAGGTAGCCGTCAACGACATCGGCTCCGCCGAGGACTTCCTCGCCGCCATCGACAAGACGATCAAGTACTTCAACGACGGAGATATCGTCGAAGGCACGATCGTCAAGGTCGACCGCGACGAGGTTCTGCTCGACATCGGTTACAAGACCGAAGGCGTCATCCCTTCCCGCGAACTGTCCATCAAGCACGATGTCGACCCGGCCGAGGTCGTTTCCGTGGGCGATGAGGTCGAGGCCCTCGTTCTCACCAAGGAGGACAAGGAAGGCCGCCTGATCCTGTCGAAGAAGCGGGCTCAGTACGAGCGGGCGTGGGGCACCATCGAGGAGCTCAAGGAGAAGGACGAGGCCGTCAAGGGCACCGTCATCGAGGTCGTCAAGGGTGGTCTGATCCTGGACATCGGCCTGCGTGGCTTCCTCCCGGCCTCTCTGGTCGAGATGCGCCGCGTCCGCGATCTGCAGCCGTACGTCGGCAAGGAGATCGAGGCCAAGATCATCGAGCTGGACAAGAACCGCAACAACGTGGTGCTGTCCCGCCGCGCCTGGCTGGAGCAGACCCAGTCGGAGGTTCGCAGCGAGTTCCTGCACCAGCTGCAGAAGGGCCAGGTCCGCAAGGGCGTCGTGTCCTCGATCGTCAACTTCGGTGCGTTCGTCGATCTCGGCGGCGTCGACGGTCTGGTGCACGTCTCCGAGCTGTCCTGGAAGCACATCGACCACCCGTCCGAGGTTGTCGAGGTCGGCATGGAGGTCACCGTCGAGGTTCTCGACGTCGACCTGGACCGCGAGCGCGTTTCGCTGTCGCTCAAGGCCACCCAGGAAGACCCGTGGCGCCAGTTCGCCCGCACCCACGCCATCGGCCAGATCGTGCCCGGAAAGGTCACCAAGCTGGTTCCGTTCGGTGCGTTCGTGCGCGTCGAAGAGGGCATCGAGGGCCTGGTGCACATCTCCGAGCTGGCCGAGCGCCACGTCGAGGTGCCGGACCAGGTTGTCGCCGTGGGCGACGATGCGATGGTCAAGGTCATCGACATCGACCTGGAGCGTCGCCGGATCTCGCTGTCGCTGAAGCAGGCGAACGAGGACTACCACGCCGAGTTCGACCCGTCGAAGTACGGCATGGCCGACAGCTACGACGAGCAGGGCAACTACATCTTCCCCGAGGGCTTCGACCCCGAGACCAACGAATGGCTCGAGGGCTTCGACAAGCAGCGGGAAGAGTGGGAAGGCCGTTACGCCGAGGCCGAGCGTCGCCACAAGATGCACACCGCTCAGATGGAGAAGATGGCGGCCGACGCCGCCGCCGAGGCCGCCAACGGTGGTGCCTCCGGTAACTACTCCTCCGAGAGCGGCGCGCAGAGCTCGTCCTCCAGCTCCTCGTCGGAGTCGGCCGGCGGTTCGCTGGCCAGCGACGCGCAGCTCGCCGCGCTGCGTGAGAAGCTGTCCGGCAACGCGTAATTCGCTGAGCTGAAACGAAGGCCCCGGTCCATCGGACCGGGGCCTTCGCCCATCTCCGGGCTACTCGTTCAGCCCCTCGTCACCGCGTCGATGCCGCCGGTCCATTATTCTCGGCGAGGATCTGCCACTGTCCTCTGTCAGCCGGCACGGTCTTGTCGGCCGGCACTGTCCTGTCAACCGGCACTGTTCATTTCACCGACGCGGAAGGTCTCGGCACCGGCATGGGTCTGTTCGACGGCATCAACAGGCGTGATTTTCTGGCGAAGGCCATGGCGGCCGGTGGAGCGGGGGCCCTGGCCGCCTGGGCGAATCCGATCATCGAGCGCGCACACGCGGCCGACCCGGCGGGGATGGGCGGGCTCGGCGATATCGAGCATTTCGTCCTGCTCATGCAGGAGAACCGCTCGTTCGACCACTACTTCGGAACCCTGTCCGGTGTAAGGGGTTTCGACGACCCCTCGCCGGCGTGGAAGCAGTACGGCTATGCGCCCGGCGTCGGGCCCACCGCCGACGGGTTCATCGTCCCGTTCCGGCTCGACACCACCCGTGGCGCGACCCTCGACGGTGAGTGCATCAACGATCCCGATCATTCCTGGGCCGGAATGCACGAGGCGTGGAACGGCGGCCGCAACGACCGCTGGATGCCGATGTCGGTGGCCGGCGTCGGCGCTGCCAACGGTCCGGCGGCCATGGGGTATTACACCCGCGCCGATATTCCGGTTCACCACGAGCTGGCCGATGCGTTCACCCTCTGCGACCACTACCACTGCTCGGTGCTCGGCCCGACCGACCCGAACCGGCTGTACTGGATCTCCGCCACCATCGACCCCGACGGTCTGGCCGGCGGGCCGATGGTGGAGACGCCGACGCTGATCCCGCAGAACGTCTACAGCTGGCGCACCTATCCGGAGAACCTCTCGGAGGCCGGTGTCGACTGGAAGATCTACAACAATCGCGATGTCGGACCGATCTCGTCGGTGATCCTCGACGGCATGATGGGTTGCTTCACACAGGCCGCGGACCCGAATTCCGAACTCGCCAAGCGCGGCAAGGCCCCGGTGTATCCGCAGGACTTCGCCGCGGACGTGGCCGCCGACCGGCTTCCCTCGGTGTCGTGGGTGATCCCGCCGCTGTTCAACTGCGAACATCCCGCGCTGCCACCCGCGTTGGGCGCCGTGGGCATCATGCAGGTGCTCGACATCCTCACCTCCAATCCGAAGGTGTGGGAGAAGACCGCGCTCATCGTGAGCTACGACGAGAACGGCGGCTTCTTCGATCACGTCACCCCGCCGACCCCGCCGCCCGGCACACCGGGGGAGTACTTGACGGTGGATCTCGGCAGGGTGCCGGCGGCCAAGGGGGTCGCCGGTCCGATCGGGTTGGGTTACCGCGTCCCGTGCTTCGTCATCTCCCCGTATTCACGCGGCGGGCTGGTCGCCTCGCAGACCTTCGACCACACCTCGCAATTGCGTTTGCTGGAACGTCGTTTCGGCGTGGAGGTGCCGAATGTGACCGCCTGGCGGCGCAGCGTCACCGGCGATATGACCTCGGCATTCGATTTCGGTTCGACGCCCGATTCCGTGCCGCCGCGAATTAGCGATCCGAAACCGAAATCGGATGCCGCACTCGCGCAATGTGGGCCGAATATCGCGCTCGGTACCGAGGGTAAGGGAATTCCCTATCCGGTGCCGCCGAATGCGATGCCGAGCCAGGAACCGGGCTCGCGCCGGACCCCGAGCGGCTTGGTGTGAAAAACGGGCGGCCCACCGAATCCGCGGTGGGCCGCCGAACGTTCGATGTACTGGTCAGCTCGCCGTGGCGGGAATCCAGCGGGTGACCCCGCCCCGGCTGCGCATGGCCGCGAAGCTGTGCCGCGCCGGGCTGAGCAGGGCGGTCAACCACGAACGGCGATGTTCGGCCAGTGCTGCCGCAACGGCGGGAATCCGAATGCAGTGCACGGTGCCTGCCATACCCAGCCGGTGGCGACCCGACTGGATGTTTGTGGTGCCCAATGATCTTCCTTCGCTAGCTCGGATGGCCTGGATCGCCCGCGGCGAAACAGTAGCGGAACAAAAGTGTGGGGTTGCGGATTTTGCGTGACTTCGAGCCCGGCGTGTCGGAAAGTTGCCGACCCCAGGTCGGTATCGGGCGGAAAAAGTTGCGAATTGATATCACCGGCGTCACGGAATGGGTAATACCGCGTGGTCGAGGTGAAAAGTATTCACGCGGTGGGTAATCGGCCCTATCGCCTAGCGGCCGGGGTGCGGGCGCGGACCGCGGTGGTGGGATGCGAGACTGGGGAAATGTTGCGTATCGGTCTCACCGGAGGCATGGGAGCGGGTAAGTCGACGGTGGCGCGGCTGCTGGTGGAACACGGGGCTGTTCTGGTCGACAGCGACGCCATCGCCCGCGAGGTCGTCGAACCCGGCACCGAGGGCCTCGCCGCGCTCGTCGCGGCGTTCGGCCCGGAAATCCTGGCCGAGGACGGCAGTTTGAACCGCCCCGCGCTCGCGGCGGTCGCCTTCGCCGACGAGCAGTCGCGCACGACGCTGAACTCGATCACCCATCCGCTGGTCGGCCGGCGTACGACCGAGCTGATCGCCGCCGCGCCGGCGGACGCGATTGTGGTGCAGGACGTTCCGCTCCTGGTCGAGAACAATCTCGGCGCGATGATGAATCTCGTCGTGGTGGTGATGGCCGACGAACAGACGCGCGTGCACCGGCTCGAGCAGTTCCGCGGCGTGAGCCGAGCGGACGCGCTGGCGCGGATCAAGGCACAGGCCAGTGACGACCAGCGGCGGGCGGCCGCGGATGTCCTGCTGGACAACAACTCCGACGCCGAGGCGCTGGCGCCGCAGGTGCGGGCGCTGTGGGAGCAGCGCCTGGTGCCGTTCGAACACAATGCGCGCACCCGGACCCCGGCGCGCTCGACCGGCGCGGTGCGGCTGGTCGAGCCGGATCCGCAGTGGCCGGCGCAGGCGCAGCGGTTGATCGGCCGGCTGTGGCTGGCCTGCGGTGGCGATGCGCGCCGCATCGATCACATCGGTTCCACCGCCGTGCCGGGGCTGGCGGCCAAGGATGTGATCGACATCCAGATCACGGTCGCCGACCTCGCGACGGCCGACGCACTGCGAGACCGATTGGCACTCGCCGGTTTTCCCCTGGTCGACTCGGTCACCGGCGACAACCCCACACCGACGCCGCAGGATCCCGCGGGCACCGATGCCGAACTGTGGGCGAAACGTCTGCACGGCAATGCCGACCCCGGGCGGCTCGCCAATATCCATGTGCGCGTTGACGGTTCGCCGGGGCAGCGCTTCGCGTTGGACTTCCGCGACTGGCTGCGCGCCGACGCCGACGCCCGTACCGAGTATGCGGAGATCAAGCGCCGCGGGGAGGCAGAGGCAGCGGGCAAGGTGGGCGACGAGGCCGTCGAGGCCTACCTGTCGGTGAAGGAACCCTGGTTCGACAAGATCTACGAGCGAGTTCCTCGCGCCTGATACAGGCACCACCGGTACCGCGGTCAGCGCGATACGGAGGTGATCCGGTCGATCTCCGCGAGGTCCTCGGCGGTCGGATGCCACCGCCCGGCCCGGACATTGGCCTCGACCTGTTCGGGCGAGGTGGCGCCGGCGATCACCGAACTCACCGCGGGTTGCGCGGCGAGACCGCCGATGGCGACGTCGAGCACGGTGATCGAACGCTGCGCCGCGAAGTCCTCCAGCTGTTCCACGATGTCGAAAGCCGCGTCCGTGAGTGCGGATTCCCGGCCCCACGCCTGGATCCTGCTGCCTTCGGGCGCGGGCACGCCGCGCTTGTACTTCCCGGTGAGCAGACCGCTCGCCAAGGGGAAGTAGGGGAGCAGTCCGATCCCGTAGTGCTCGAGCGCCGGCACCAGATCGGCCTCGATCCCACGCCGCAGCAGGCTGTACTCGTTCTGCGCGCTGATGAATCGCTCGAGACGGCGCGTGCGTGCGGTCCACTCGGCGTCCGCGGTCTGCCAGCCGGTGAAGTTGGAATGACCCAGGTATCGGATCTTGCCCTCGTGGACGAGATCGTCCAGCGCCGACAGCGTCTCCTCGATCGGTGTCGCCGGATCGGGGCGATGGAGTTGATAGAGATCGATCCAGTCCGTGCGCAGCCGGCGTAGTGACTGCTCGACCGCCCGGCGAATATAGCGGCGTGAGCCACGCGCGCCCCAGTCCTCGCCGTTGTCCCCGCCGAGGCGGCGCACGTCGCTGCCGAACTTGGTCGCGATGACGACGTCGTCGCGTGTGCCCTGCAGGATCTCGCCGATTCGCCGCTCCGATTCCCCGTAGGAGTCGGCGGTATCGATCAGGTTGATGCCGTGGTCGAGCGCGGCGTGCAGCACCGCCCTGCTCTGCTCGAGATCGAGCTTCATCCCGAAATTGTTGGTGCCCAGTCCGACGACCGACACCGCGAGCCCCGAGTTCCCGACCCGGCGCAGCGAAGACGGCTCACCCATAGCTCTCCTTGTTCTCGAGGTTGCGTAGCTCGGCCCGGCCCGTTACCGCCAGCCGATCTCGATACCTCGCGAGCGCAGCCAGGACTCGAAATCGTAACCGTGCGAGGCGATTCCGTCGATCGCCCGGGTGGCGGCCTCGACCGCCTGCTGCGCCTGCGACGCGCTCAGATATCCGGCGGCGTGAGCGGCCAGGAGCTCGTCGACGTCGAGCAGAATCGCCTCGCGACCGGTGCGGACCACGATGTCGAGGTAGTGGTCGACCGACTTCCACATCTGCGGTCCCGCCGCCTCGAAATCGCCGATATCGAGGTAGAAGTCCTGGTCGCGCCGGTGGGTGGGGCGGAAGTGGAAGATGGTGGCGCGCAGCGACAGCTCCGGCAGCAGCCAGGATTCGAGGTAGTGGAATTCCGGATGATCGGCGGTGCGGGCCATGTAGAGCCCCCACGGTTCGGTCCGATAGGTTTCCACCGGCCGCACGAAGCCCTTCGGATCGGTGTTGGTGGACCCGGCGAGGTCGAAGTATTCGATCTTCGGCCGATGCAGATTGACCACATGCCCCTGCGTCATGCCCCGAATCTACCGCCGCGGGCCCGCAAAACGCCCGCTCGCGCCGCGATCCGGATGATCATCGACGCGAGCGGGCGGTGACGCGGTTACAGCCAGTGCAGGGCGATGCCCTGGGTGGTGAGCCAGCGTTCGAAGTTGTGATCGTGCGAGGCGATACCGTCGACGACCGCGGTGGCCTGCTCGAACGCGCGCTGAGCGGTCTCGGCCGATACGTGGCCGGCCGCGTGCGCGGCGAACAGTTCGTCGACCCCGTGCAGTTCGCAGACGTGGCCGTTGCGGGCGACGATGTCGATGTAGTGGTACTCGGCCCGCCAGCGCTTCGGCTCGATCTTGGCGAAGTTGCCGATATAGATGTGATAGATCGGATCGCGATCGTGTGCCGCGTTGATGTGATGCATGGTGACGCGGATCGACTGCCTGGGCAGCAGCCAGGTCTCGGTGTAGCGGTAGGGCGGGGTATCGGCGGCCCGGACCAGATACAGCCCCCACGGCTCGGCGTGATAACTGTCGACCGAATGGACGAAACCGCGGGAATCGGTTCTGGTGAGATCGGCGATATCGAAATATTCGACGTGCGGTCTGTGTGCCGTACCCGATGGTGGCACCGGAATCGGTGCTTTTCGGCCCGGAATGTTGCGATTCGACGGCATTGGGCTGACTCCATTGGGCGCGGCAGTGCGCAGAGTCCGGGTGACACGTTCAGCGAGGAAACCGGCCATAACACTTGCCCTTCTCGACTTCCGACCGGATCAGCGTACACCCGGGCAACCCCCTCCGGCGGGGTGAAAACGACACGGAATTCGGCTGATTCGGCCGTGCCGTGATCATCGACGCGGCTTGCGCTACCGGACATTTCGGGCATCTGGTCGGTTGATCCAATGCTGCGCGCGCGGTTGCCGGAGCAATGCTCCCGCAGCCCCGGCAAACCTCCGGCCAGGCCTGTCGCAATGGTCGGCGGCGGGGTTCCGGACCCGCCGGTGGGCGGGAGTGTGGCCGCGCGTTGGGGGAATTGTCGAATTACTCTGCGGGATAATATTTTCGGCCCGCAGGGGCCGAAACGTGGTGGCGTATTTCGAATTGTTCGGAATGTCCGAAAGGGGCGGCGGAGAATTGCGCCACCGGTAGCGCGGGCCGGGCCGAAATGATTGGCATACGGCATGTTCCGGAGGAGGGGACGGCCTCGGCGGGCCCGCCGGGTGTGTCGAGGCTCGATCCGGAGGGTCCGGCTCACGGTGGACGGTCCCGGGCATGTGCGGGTTCGGGCGCGCCGGCGGGGTCACACGGGGCAGCCGTCTCATCGAAGGCCGGAGGGCCGCCGGTTTTGCCGTGCGGTTGCCCCGCGTGGCCGTTGCGCACGCCGGGCGGCCGCACCGGCCGAGGCGGTGTCAGGGTCGTGCGGCGGCAGGCCGCTGCCGCCGATACACAGTCGTGGCCGAAAAATGATCACCGGGTGTCTGGCTGTGCCCGCGGTCACGGCGCCGGAACTTGTCGGTGCCGCGGCTTACCATGGTGACCATGGCTTTCGCAACGGAGATCCCCGCGGATTCGGACGCACCCGGCGGGCAGCTGCTGGCGCATTCGGAATTCCGGCCGATCGGGGCGATCGAGCGCTCCGACGGGCGGTTCGAGGTCGTCAGCGAGCATCAGCCCGCCGGTGACCAGCCCGCAGCGATCGCCGAGCTGGAGCGGCGGTTGCGTGGCGGCGAGAAGGACGTGGTGCTGCTCGGCGCCACCGGCACCGGCAAGTCGGCCACCGCGGCCTGGCTGATCGAGCGGGTGCAGCGCCCGACCCTGGTCATGGCGCCGAACAAGACCCTGGCGGCCCAGCTGGCCAACGAACTGCGCGAGATGCTGCCGCACAACGCGGTGGAGTACTTCGTCTCCTACTACGACTACTACCAACCCGAGGCCTATATCGCGCAGACCGATACCTACATCGAGAAGGACTCCTCGATCAACGACGACGTGGAGCGGCTGCGCCATTCGGCGACCTCGAGCCTGCTCTCGCGGCGCGATGTCGTGGTGGTCGCCTCGGTCTCGTGTATCTACGGTCTGGGTACTCCGCAGTCCTATCTGGACCGCTCGGTGCAGCTCGAGGTCGGTACCGAGGTCGAGCGCGACCGGCTGCTGCGCCTGCTGGTCGATGTCCAGTACACGCGCAACGACATGGCCTTCACCCGCGGGTCGTTCCGGGTGCGCGGCGACACCGTCGAGATCATTCCCTCCTACGAGGAGCTCGCGGTCCGGATCGAATTCTTCGGCGACGAAATCGAGGCGCTGTACTACCTGCATCCGCTCACCGGCGATGTGGTGCGTCAGGTCGACACCCTGCGCATCTTCCCGGCCACCCACTACGTGGCCGGGCCGGACCGGATGGAGCGCGCGGTCGTCGATATCGAGACCGAACTCGAACAGCGGCTGGCCGATCTGGAGCGGCAGGGCAAACTGCTCGAGGCACAGCGGCTGCGCATGCGCACCCAATACGACCTGGAGATGATCCGGCAGGTCGGGTTCTGCTCCGGTATCGAGAACTATTCGCGGCATATCGACGGCCGCCCGGCGGGGTCGGCGCCGGCGACGCTGCTGGACTACTTCCCCGAGGACTTCCTGCTGATCATCGACGAGTCGCACGTGACCGTCCCGCAGATCGGCGGCATGTACGAAGGCGATATGTCGCGCAAGCGCAACCTCGTCGAATACGGCTTCCGGCTGCCCTCGGCGGTCGACAACCGCCCGCTCACCTGGGAGGAGTTCGCCGACCGGATCGGCCAGACCGTGTACATGTCGGCCACGCCCGGCCCGTACGAGCTGGGCAGTACCGGTGGTGAATTCGTCGAGCAGGTGATTCGCCCGACCGGTCTGGTCGACCCGCAGGTGGTGGTCAAGCCGACCAAGGGCCAGATCGACGATCTGGTGCACGAGATCCGCGCCCGCACCGAACGCGACGAACGCGTACTGGTGACCACCCTGACCAAGAAGATGGCCGAGGACCTCACCGACTATCTGCTGGGCATGGGGGTTCGGGTGCGCTACCTGCATTCGGAGATCGACACGTTGCGCCGCGTCGAACTGCTGCGGCAGCTGCGGCTGGGTGAGTACGACGTGCTGGTCGGCATCAACCTGCTGCGTGAGGGCCTCGATCTGCCGGAGGTGTCGCTGGTCGCGATTCTGGACGCCGACAAGGAAGGCTTCCTGCGCAGTGCCACCAGCCTCATCCAGACGATCGGGCGCGCCGCGCGCAACGTCTCCGGCGAAGTGCACATGTACGCCGACAAGGTGACCGATTCGATGCGCCAGGCCATCGACGAGACCGAACGCCGGCGGGCCAAGCAGGTCGCCTACAACGAAGCCAACGGTATCGACCCGAAACCGCTGCGCAAGAAGATCGCCGACATCCTCGATCAGGTCTACCGTGAGGCCGACGAGACCGAGGTCGAGGTCGGCGGATCCGGACGCAATGCCAGCCGCGGACGCCGTGCCCAGGGCGAACCCGGCCGCGCGGTGAGCGCCGGCGTGTACGAGGGCCGCGACATCGCGAATATGCCGCGCGCGGAACTGGCGGATCTGGTGGCCCAGCTGACCGATCAGATGATGAACGCCGCCCGCGAGTTGCAGTTCGAGCTGGCCGGGCGATTGCGCGACGAGATCGCCGACCTGAAGAAGGAGTTGCGGGGTATGGACGCTGCCGGGCTGAAATGAGTTCCCGCACAGCATCTTTCCCGCGGATACGGCGGTGCCCCGGCCGGACCGGGGCACCCGTGCGGCCCGCTTCAGCTCTGCGTGGCCATCCACTCGTTGACCCGGCGCTCGCCCTCCTCGCGCGAGACGTCCTCGACCCGGGTCATGACCACCCAGCGATGTCCGAACGGATCCATCACCAGCCCGTAGCGGTCGCCGGTGACGAACGTCTGCGGCTCCTCGACCCGGGCTGCGCCGTGTTCGGCGGCGCGGGCGACGACCGCGTCGACATCGGGGCAGTAGTGCACGATGCTGGTGTGCACCCAGCCCGATTCGGGTGCGCGCACCCCGTGATCGGGGATGGGCATACCCATCTGGATGGTGGAATCGCCGATCGCCAGTTCGGCGTGCGCCGGTTGCCCGTCGGGGAGGTCGTTGCGGCTGAGCACCTTCGCGCCGAAGACCGCGGAGTAGAACTCGATGGCCTTGTTGCCGTCGGGTACGGCCAAGAAACAGTTGATGGAGTGATAACCCTCGGGAATGGGATTGACGTCGTTGCTCATAGGGACAACTCTCGGCCGTTGCGCGGAGAAGATCTTGGAAGAAGGCGACAATCTCGTCCGCGGCGGGAGACGATCCGTGCCGACCGGTGACGGGCGCGCGAAAGGCGCTGCACTGCAACCGGTTCCGGTACCACCACCGGAAGTGACCAAGGGCATTCTGCATCCTCGCGAGCAGGAGCGACACCGTCGGCTGATCCGCTTGCCGGCCGGTCCGGGCACCGCCGAATTCGTCGAATGGTATTGGTCGGTCTCCTGGGATCTGCGCGGCAGGCCGCCTTACCAGGCGCAGGTGCTGCCGTTTCCCTCGGTCAATGTCAGCTTCGAGCGGTCCGTCACCCGCACCGGCGGGTTCGTCAACGGCGTGACCACCGGCAAATTCGTCCGCGAACTGGCGGGGGAGGGTGAAACCTTCGCCGCGAAGTTCCGTCCCGGTGGCTTCGGTGCCTTCACCGGAATCGATGTGGGCGCCCTGCGCGATACCGCGATCGAACTGGCCGAGGTGCTGCCGGAGGCCGCAGGCCTGACCGAACGCGTGCTGGCGGCCGACAGCGCCGGCGACCGCCGCGACATCGTCGACGCATACTTCGCCCGCGCCGCGCGCCGCCGCACGCCCGACGACAACTATCTCCTGGTGCTGCGCATCATCGCCGCGATGGAAGCCGATCCGGACCTGACCCGCGTCGACCAGGTCACCGCCCGTTTCGACATCCCGATCCGCACCCTGCAACGCCTGTTCCGCCGCTACGTCGGAGCGGGCCCGAAGTGGGTGCTGCGCCGCTACCGGCTTCAGGACGGCGCACAACTGCTGGCGCAGGGCCGCACCGACGATCTGGCCACTCTGGCATTGGAACTCGGCTATTTCGATCAGGCCCATTTCAGTCGCGAATTCGCGAACGAGATCGGAATGGCGCCGCTGGAATACGCGCGCGCATCGCTACTGTCACACCACGCCTCACCGCGGGACTCGGCGCCGGATCGCTGATTCGTTTCGGCCGAACCGGTTCCGGGAATAACCGAACACATAAGTAGTTGAATGCTGTACTACCAGCCCGGCGGCGGTGCTGCCGGCCGACAGAGGAGTTGGCGATGAGTGTTCTGGTGCTGATCGGGCGGATTCTGTTCGTCATATTGTTCGCGAGTTCGGCGATCGGGCATCTGACGCAGGCCGATGCGATGACCGGTTACGCCCGCAGCAAGGGTGTTCCGATGGCGAAGGAGGCGGTGCTGGGCTCGGGGGTGGTGCTGCTGCTCGGGGCCTCGAGCGTGCTGCTCGGGGTGTGGGCCGATCTGGGTTCACTGCTGCTGTTCGTATTCCTGCTGCCGACCGCATTCCTCATGCATCCCTTCTGGAAGGAATCCGATGCTCAGGCCAAACAGGGGGAGATGATTCATTTCAACAAGGATCTGGCATTGGCCGGTGCGGCGCTCATGCTGTTCGCCTTCTTCGCTCATGTCGACGATCTCGGCGCCACAATCACCGGACCGCTATTCCACCTCGGATGATCGCGAACGGCCGCATTCGGCATTCCGTTTATTACCTCGCATATCCGGTAAGCGCCCGAATCGGTTCCCGCTGCCCGGAATTGTGAGTTCTCACCATCGCGCCCGGGTGTCGTTGTGCACCCGGGCAATCGAGGTCGGCGCAATTGGGGAATACCCCTTCTGTGACGAAAATCCCAGGGCCACAAGCGGGTTCGCAACTGCGACAACGATCGCAGCGAGATGGGTCTGCGGTCGGGATCCGCGCTGGTGAGACGGCTCGTGCGGCCATCCGGCCGGCTAATGTGGCGTGGGGATCGCGAGGCGCACCGATGTGATGTATTGCGATTGTCGATGATTCCGGCGCGATAGCGGTTATGGTCTAGCGCAGTTGCCCGCGCGGGTTTCTGCTCCGGAATTGCGCGCAGGCATCCGCCCACTTGTATGTTTGGAGGAAAGATGACCGCCTACCGGTCCATTGTCGTCGGTACCGATGGCTCGGATTCGTCGTATGTCGCTGTCGAGAAGGCTGCCGCGCTGGCCGGCGACGCGGGCGCCACCCTGTACGTCGCATGCGCGTACTACCCGACCGACGACCGCGATGTGGCCGCTGCGGCCGATGTCCTCAAGGACGAGGCCTACCAGGTGCGCGGCTCGGCGCCCACCAACGAGATCCTGCGCGTCGCGCGGGACAAGGCCGTCGCCGCCGGTGCGACCAACATCGTGGAGCGGGCCGTCGTGGGCGAACCCGTCGAGTCGCTGCTGAACCTGGTCAAGGAGGTGGAGGCCGATCTGCTGGTCGTCGGTAACCGCGGCCTCAACACCCTGACGGGGCGCTTGCTCGGCTCGGTGCCCTCCGACGTCGCGCGCAAGTCGCGCAGCGACGTCCTGATCGTGCACACCGTGCGCTGACGTTCGCCCGACCTGCCGCCCGGGTCCTCAGCGCAATGCGCCGAGGACCTCGGGCAGTGTGCCGGTGTGAACCACCGATAATCGCTGTGTGGCACGGGTGAGCGCCACGTAGAGGTCGTTGAGTCCGCGCGGCGACTCGTCCAGGATGGCCTGCGGCTCCACCAGCACGACCGCGTCGAACTCCAGGCCCTTCACCTCCGCCACCGTCAGCACCTGCACGGATTCGCCCGCCAGCGAGGCGAATTCGCTCACCGTCGCATGTGGGGCGAGCACGGCGGTGATTCCCGGCTCGCCGGCCTCGGCGTCGACGAGTTCGGTGACCGCGGCCAGCGAGCCGCCGGCCGCGACCTGCACGGCCCGCGGCGCAAAGCCGGATTCCCGGACGGAGCGGGGAATGGTCGCCTCCGGGTCGATCGCGGCCAGCACATCGGCAGCGACCGCCATGATCTCGGCGGGCGTGCGATAGTTGACCGTCAGCTCGGTGAGCTTCCAGCGCTGTGCGACATAGGGTTCCAGCATGCGCTGCCAGGACGAGGCGCCCGCCGGATCTCCGGTCTGCGCGACATCGCCGACCACCGTCACCCAGCGATTCGGAATGCGCCGCATCACCATTCGCCACGCCATCTCCGACAGTTCCTGCGCCTCGTCGATGATCACGTGTCCGTAGGTCCAGCTGCGATCGCCGGCAGCCCGCTCGGCGGTCGTCTGGCGGTTGCGCACATGCTGGCGTTCGGCGAGCTGTCCGGCGTCGATCAGGTCGTAGGCCATGAGGATTTCCGGATCCAGATCGTCTTCGAGATCCTGCGGCGCCGAACCGGTCAGGATGTCGAGCGCCTCCTGCGCCTCGGCCAGCTGCGCGCGCCACCGCCGCCGCGAGCGTTCCCGCTCCTCCGCGTCGTCGATGCCCAGCAATTCCGCCAGCTCGTCGAGCAGCGGCGCGTCCGCCGCCGCGAAAGCGGGCCCACTCGCCGCGTCGAGCGCGCGGAACAGCTCCTTGCGGTCCTCGGCGCTGAGCCGGTCCGCGGCGTGCGCGAGCCGCTCCGGCTCGGCCCACAGGTCGGAGAGCACCTGCTGCGGGGTCAGGATCGGCCACAACTGCGCGATCGCGCGCTGAATGCCGGCGTCGGCACGCATCTCGTCGCGAATCTCGGTGAGGTCGGCCTGGCTCAGCAGATTGCGCCCGGAACTCGACGGCCGCCGGCCCGCGGCGGCATCCGCCTCGTCGACGGTGTCGGCGAACTGGTCCTTGCCGATGATCTGTGCCAGCTGGTCGGTCAGCGCGTCGACCACCGAGGCGGCGAAGATCGGGCGGGCGAGGTTGTGCGGGCGGCGCGAGGAGCGCGCCCGGCCGCGCGCACGGGTGGCGATCTTGCGATCCAGCGTCAGCTCGTACCCGTCGAAGTCGAGGCGGACCGGGTCACGCGGTACCTCCTGCCGGTCGCGCACCGCCTTCTTCAGCACATCGATCATGTCGAGCGAACCCTTGAGTTCGCCCGCGCGCAGCGAATCCTCCAGTGTCGCTTCGACTCCCGGATACAGATTGCCGATCGTGGACAGCAGCACGCCGGTCTCGCCCAGCGACGGCAGCACTTGGCCGATGTAGTCGAGGAAGGTGGAATTGGGCCCGATGATCAGTACGCCGGCCTTGTCGAGCTGCTGGCGGTAGGTGTAGAGCAGATACGCCGCACGATGCAGCGCGACCGCGGTCTTCCCGGTACCCGGACCGCCCTGGACCACCAGCACGCTGCGGTGTTCGGAGCGGATGATGGCGTCCTGCTCGCTCTGAATCGTCTCGACGATATCGGTCATGTGGCCGGTGCGCGCCGCGTTCAACGCGGTGAGCAGGGCGCTCTCACTGCCGACGCCGCCGTCGTCGGAGTCGATCGCGCCGGCCCGCCGTGCCATTTCCAGATCGAGATATTCGTCGCTGATACCGGTCACGTTGCGGTTGCGTGAGCGGATGTGCCGGCGCCGGGTCACGCCGTCGGGGGCGGCGGTGGTGGCGAGGTAGAACGGGCGGGCCAGCGGGGCCCGCCAGTCCAGCAGCAGGGTGTTGTAGTCGTCGTCCTCGTCGAGGATGCCGAGGCGGCCGATGTAGCGGTACTCGCCCTCGGCGCCGTCGTCGCCGGTGTCGTCCGCGGCCAGATCGATCCGGCCGAAGCAGAGCCCGTTCTCGGCGGCGTCGTATTTGGCGAGGTCCTCGGAGTAGAGCTGGGTGAACGATTCGCGTTCGCTGCGGGCCTGCGGCGTGCCGCCGGTCTCGAGCAGCACCGTCTTCAACCGGCGCTGCGCGTACTCCCGCATACCGTCGAGCCGCTGATACAGCAGGGTGAGATAGCTCTGCTCCCGCTCCAGTTCGGCAGCGCGATCGGTGGCGGGGCGATCCTCGGTGAGGCGGTCGGGCAAAACGGAACTCCTTGTCACCACAGGGGCCGAGCGGGCCGCGCGCGAAGAGAACGGAATCGTCGAGTCTAGTTCGGGTTCGCGGGACTCGCCGTAGTCGCAGGTGAACGCGTCGCGCACAGGGTAGTGAAATGTTGCACTACCGGGAACGGATCGTAGAAGTGATGCAGGAGTCGCTTCCAGTCCTGATAGTCCGTGGAGCCGCGGAAGCCCTCGGTGTGATCGCTGAGTTGCTCCCACTCCACCAGCAGCAGATAGATGTTCGGCGACTCGGCGGACTTCGACAGCGTCAGCGACCGGAACCCCGGCGCCCGGGCGATCAGGGGGCGCGCCTGCTCGAACGCCGCCTCGAACTCGGCCGTGCGATCGGGCCGGACGGGCAGCAGCGCGTGTTCGAGGATCATCGCGGATCTTTCAGGAGGCGTGAGTGTTGTTCGGCCGCCGTCCCAGGGCGTTGCTCTCGGAGGTCGCCGGTTTGGCACGGTACATCGCCAGATCGGCGTCGTGCAGCACCGTTTCGGGGGTGCGCGGATCACCCGGGCGCAGCGCGGTGACGCCGATCGACGCCTCGATGTGGATGCGGTGGCCACGGGCGATGATCGGCTCGGCCATGGTCTGGCGCAACCGGGCGATAAGGCCGTCCAGGTCGTCCGGCTGGGTGCGGCCGGACAGCAGTACCAGGAATTCGTCGCCGCCGATGCGGCCGACCACATCGTCGGTGCGCAGGCCGCGCTGCAGTCGCTGGGCCACGATCTGCAGCACGGTATCGCCTATCGCGTGGCCCAGGGTGTCGTTGATGGCCTTGAATCCGTCGAGGTCGATGAACAAAACGTTCGATACCGGCGACTGTTCGTCGACGCCCAGCGCGGTCGCCAGCCGCGAGAGCACCAGCGATCGGTTGGCCAGCCCGGTGAGCGGATCGTGGGTCGCCTGATATTCCAATTGCCTTCGGCTGGCACGGAATTCGGTGACGTCGTTGAACGAGGAGACGGCCGGCGAGT
The DNA here is from genome assembly GCF_049538315.1 of Nocardia sp. AB354. NCBI lineage: Bacteria > Bacillati > Actinomycetota > Actinomycetes > Mycobacteriales > Nocardiaceae > Nocardia > Nocardia sp. AB354. The sequence goes on from NZ_JBMVFU010000014.1 coordinate 141,727, forward strand.
CGGCTGCGCCCGGGTTGAGCAACCGGCTCGAACCCGACAGCCAGCGCCGCTGCCCGTCCGGGCGGTCCACGCCGAACACGTAGCGGGAGATGGTTTCTCCCGTGGCGAGGGTTCGTGCCACCGGGTGATGGCTCGGGGCCAGTGGCTGGGCGTTCGCGTCGAGCAGCGCCAACGGCAGCGAATCGATGCGGCGGCCGACCAGATTGTCGCCTTCCTGACCGAAGATGCGCAGCGCCGCCGGGTTGATCGATTCGATCCGGCCCTCGCGGTCGATGACGACCACACCCTCCTCGAGTTGCGACACCACGGCCGTGAAATGGTGTTCGGCCCGGCGCTGCGCGGCCTCGGCGCGGCGCTGAGCGGTGAGGTCGTGGATCACCACCTGATAGGCCAGCCGGTTCTGCCAGACCGTGAGCACCGAGACCGTCTCGACGTCGACCGCCTGGCCGTCGCTGCGGATCAAGGTCATTTCCGCTGTCTCGGACGCGTCGCCGGTCTGGTGCAGCCGGTCGATGCGCTCGAGCATCGCGGGCACGTCGCGATGCGCCACGAACTGGGTGACCGGATGCCCGACCACCTCGTCCACTCCGGGGACGGCCAGCAGCCGCACGATCGCCGGATTGGCGTAGACGACGATGCCGTCCTCGTGCACGACGACGCCATCGGGACTGTGCTCGACCAGGGTGCGGTACCGCTGGGCGAGCAGTTCGGCGTCCATCACGGCCTCGGGCCGGTTCTCACCTGCCTCAACCACATGTAACCCCCTGATCATGGTCTGTTCAGGTCAATTGGCGCACGGGATCATTCTGATGGTGACGTACCGCGGATCACAGCGCGGACGGTATTGGTTCGGTCACAGTTCAGGTTCTTATCGGGCCTGTGAGTGATCATGACAGGTGCCCGTTCCCGCGGTATCGGCGGACGGTACGCTGTCGGGTTCGGGTTCGGTCCGGTCGGGGGGCCGGACCGGGTGTTACGCCGGAGGCAGCTGCCCAGGCCGGGTGTAGGAGCGCGAATGCCGAACACAACCCCGATGTCAACTCGAGAATATCAAGATCGTATGCCGATCGCAGGTATCGGCGTCGTCAGCGGTTACGGCTGGGGCAGGGAGACGCTGTGGCGCGGTCTGCACACCGGTAAGGCGGCCGCCGGGCTCTATCCCGGCTACGGCGCCGACCGCGACGAATACGCGTGGATCGCCCTGGTGCCCGACGGCGGCGACGAGTCGCTGAGCCCGAGCCGCTACGCCCGGGCGGTTCAGGAGGCCGCGCGCGAGGCGATCGCCGACGCGACCGAACGAGGCTGGCGGCCGGGCCGCACCGTCGGGGTGATCCACGCGATCGTGCTCGGCGACGTCCGGGATTGGGAGGACTTCTACCTCGCCGACGACAGCCGCCGCCGCTCCCGCGACTATCTGCGCCTGCTGCCGTCGACTCCGATCTCGCTGCTGATGCAGGAATTCGCCTTCCACGGCCCCTCGATGAACGTCTCGGCGGCTTGCAGTTCGGCCAACGTCGCGCTGATCACCGCGCAGATGTGGCTGGATCAGGGCTTCGCCGACGACGTGGTCTGCGTGACCACCGACCTGTCGGCGAGCCCCGACATGGTCCACCACTTCGTGCAGATGGGCGCGGCCGTGATCGACGCCGACCCGCTGGAGGCGTGCCGGCCGTTCCAGGAGGGCAGCCGGGGCTTCAGCTTCGGCGAGGCGTCGGTGGCGTTCGTGGTCTCCCGGCAGGTGGAGCGGCCGTACTGCGCCATGCTGGGCGGGGCGATGACCAATGACGCTTATCACGTCGTGTCCGTCGACCCCGGTCTGGAGCGGATACTGGACTGTACGCACCAGGCCCTGGACCGGGCCGGGGTGCGCCCCGGGGACGTGAGCTACTACAACGCCCACGGACCGGGAACCCGGCAGTGCGATGTGGCCGAACGGGCCGTGCTGGCGCGGATCTTCGACGACCGCCCGCAGGTCTATTCGATCAAGCCGCTGACCGGACATTGCATGGGTGCGGCGGCCGGCGTCGAGATCGCGGCGACGGCGCTGGGGTACGAACGCGGCGTCGTGGTGGCGCCGCCGATCGTGGCCGAGGCGCATCCTCGCCTGCTGGACGGACCCACCCCGTTCGACGGCGGATTCACGGTGAAGACCTCGCTCGGAATGGGCGGGCACAACTCCGTGGTGGTGCTCGGCCCGGCGTGAGAGCCGGGACCCTCGGGTCCCGGAACGGGGCCGCTCGCGGTCGTGTCACCGAACTTGTCGGTGGGTGTGCTTAGCATGGCGTCTGGGGAGATTCTGGATGCCGAATTTCGATCGAGAAGGGACAGCCGGTGGCGGATCTGTTGACCGTGCGCGGAGCTCGGGAGCACAACCTGAAGGGAGTGGACCTCGACCTGCCACGCGACAGCCTGATCGTGTTCACCGGACTGTCCGGGTCCGGCAAATCCAGCCTCGCCTTCGACACCATCTTCGCCGAGGGCCAGCGTCGCTACGTCGAATCGCTGTCGGCGTACGCCCGCCAGTTCCTGGGGCAGATGGACAAGCCCGATGTGGATTTCATCGAGGGACTCTCCCCGGCGGTGTCGATCGACCAGAAGTCGACCAACCGCAATCCGCGCTCGACCGTCGGCACCATCACCGAGGTCTACGACTACCTGCGCCTGCTGTACGCCCGCGCCGGAACCCCGCACTGCCCGGTTTGCGGTGAACTGATCGCCAAGCAGACCCCGCAGCAGATCGTGGATCAGGTGCTGGAGATGGAGCCGGGCACCCGCTTCCAGGTGCTGGCCCCGGTGGTGCGGACCCGTAAGGGCGAATTCGTGGACCTGTTCGACCAGCTCAACACCCAGGGCTATTCCCGGGTGCGGGTCGACGGTGTGGTGTATCCGCTCACCGAGCCGCCGAAGCTGAAGAAGCAGGAGAAGCACGACATCGAGGTCGTGATCGACCGGCTGGCCGTCAAGCCGACTTCCAAACAGCGGCTGACGGATTCGATCGAGACGGCGCTGCGGCTGGCCGACGGCATCGTGGTCCTGGACTTCGTCGACCGCGACGAACACGCCCACGACCGCGAGCGGCGGTTCTCGGAGAAACTGGCCTGCCCGAACGGTCATCCGCTGGATATCGAGGATCTGGAACCGCGGTCGTTCTCCTTCAACTCGCCGTACGGCGCCTGCCCGGACTGCACCGGTCTCGGCATTCGCAAGGAGGTCGATCCGGATCTGGTGGTGCCCGACCCGGAACTGAGCCTCAACGACGGCGCGATCGCCCCGTGGTCGCGCGGGCAGACCGCCGAATACTTCAACCGGCTGCTGTCCGGGCTGTCCGAGGCGATCGGCTTCTCGATGGACGCGCCGTGGAATACGTTGCCGCTCAAGGCCCGTAAGGCGGTGCTCGAGGGCAGCTCCGATCAGGTGCACGTGTCCTACACCAACCGCTACGGCCGCAAGCGGTCCTACTATGCCGACTTCGAGGGCGTGATGCCGTTCCTGCAGCGGCGGTTGGAGAGCACCGAGTCCGAGCAGATGAAGGAGCACTACGACGGGTACATGCGCGATGTGCCGTGCCCGGTCTGTAGCGGTGCGCGGCTGCGCCCGGAGATTCTGGCCGTCACCCTCAACGCCGAAGCCGGACGCCGTTCCATCGCCGAGGTGTGCGATCTCTCGATCCGCGACTGCTCGCGCTTCCTGAACTCGCTCGAGCTGGGGGAGCGGGAGGCCGCGATCGCCGGTCAGGTACTCAAGGAGATTCAGGCCCGGCTGGGTTTCCTGCTCGACGTGGGCTTGGAATATCTGACGCTGTCGCGGGCGGCGGCGACGCTGTCCGGCGGTGAGGCGCAGCGCATCCGGCTGGCCACCCAGATCGGTTCGGGACTGGTCGGCGTGCTGTACGTGCTCGACGAGCCGTCCATCGGCCTGCATCAGCGCGACAACCGGCGCCTGATCGAAACCCTCACGCGGCTGCGGAATCTCGGCAATACGCTGATCGTGGTCGAACACGACGAGGACACCATCCACTCCTCGGATTGGGTGGTCGACATCGGCCCGCTGGCCGGTGAGCACGGCGGCCAGGTCGTCTACAGCGGCCCGTACCCGGGTCTGCTCGAGGATCCGAATTCGCTGACCGGCGCCTATCTTTCGGGCCGCGAAGTGATCGAGGTGCCGCTGGTACGCCGGCCGGTGTCGAAGAAGAAGCAGCTCACCGTGGTCGGCGCGAACGAGCACAATCTGCGCGGCATCGATGTGGCCTTCCCGCTCGGCGTGCTGACCTCGGTCACGGGCGTCTCCGGTTCCGGCAAGTCGACGCTGGTCAACGACATCCTGGCGACCGTGCTGGCGAACAAGCTCAACGGTGCGCGGCAGGTGCCCGGTCGGCACACCCGGATCAACGGTCTCGACCACCTCGACAAGCTGGTGCAGGTCGACCAGTCCCCGATCGGGCGCACCCCGCGCTCCAACCCGGCCACCTACACCGGCGTCTTCGACAAGATCCGCACCCTGTTCGCGGCCACCACCGAGGCCAAGGTGCGCGGCTATCAGCCGGGCCGGTTCTCCTTCAACGTCAAGGGCGGCCGGTGCGAGGCCTGTTCCGGCGACGGCACGTTGAAGATCGAGATGAACTTCCTGCCGGATGTGTACGTGCCCTGCGAGGTGTGCCACGGCGCCCGGTACAACCGGGAAACCCTCGAGGTGCACTACAAGGGCAAGACCATCGCCGAGGTGCTCGACATGTCGATCGAGGAGGCGGCCGACTTCTTCGAGCCGGTCACCTCGATCCACCGATACCTCAAGACCCTGGTCGATGTCGGCCTGGGGTATGTGCGGCTGGGGCAGAGCGCCCCGACGCTGTCCGGTGGTGAGGCGCAGCGCGTGAAGCTGGCCGCCGAACTGCAGAAACGCTCGACCGGGCGCACGGTCTACATCCTCGACGAGCCGACCACCGGCCTGCACTTCGAGGACATTCGCAAACTGCTCGCGGTGATCAACGGATTGGTCGACAAGGGCAACACCGTCATCGTCATCGAACACAACCTCGACGTCATCAAGACCTCCGACTGGGTGATCGACATGGGTCCCGAGGGCGGCTCCGGCGGTGGCACCGTGATCGCACAGGGCACCCCGGAAGACATTGCGGCCGTTGCCGACAGCTATACCGGCCAGTTCCTGCGCGAGGTTCTCGACAAGCCCGCCGCACCGGCGAAGGCGACGAAGACCAAGAAGGCGACGGCCGCCAAGTCGGCGGCTGCGAAGCCCGCCGGACGTCGCAAGACGGCTGCCGTCGGCTGAGCATCGCGCGGCGGACCCGCTGGTTTCCAGCGGGTCCGTCTCTCAACGATGTCGATCGGTATCAGCGGCCCCGGTAGGTCGCGCTCGATCAGACCGCGTCCCAGCTGTCGGCGCCGCGGCGGCGGCCGAGCTGCCGGCGCCGGAAGAAGACCTCTTCCACCGACACCGAACTGGCAGCCACCGCGTCGGCCACCGTGGTCAGCCGCGGGTCCTCACTGCGTTCGTCCAGATGCCATTGCACGCCCGCGCGGCGTTCCGGCGGCAGCATCGCCCAGCGGCTGCCGATCCGCGCCTGGACCGAATGATCGCCCGCCGCAATGATTTCCAGCAGGACGGGCCACAGATCGGCCTCGGTGGCATGCGAGGGCAGCGCCGCGATAGTGGCGTCGGACTGCTGGGCGAGCATATCGGCCAGCGCCGGCCGCATCGCCGGATCGAGCAGTGCCAGCAGGGCGAACAACCCGCGCCAGGGCGCCGGATCGGAGCAGCCCTCCAGGCCCTGCAGCAGGGCGGCGGCCACCGCGGTATCGGTGAAAATCGGCAGTGCCGCGATCGCCGCCAGGGCGGGCGGGCGCAAGGTGTCGAAGAAGACGGCCATATCGCGCACCGCCCGGCCGTGGATCGCGGTCGTCACCAGATTGCCCAGGAGGGCGGGCGTCCCGACGCCCAGCACGATATCTCCTACGTCGGCGACGACATCGGTATCGCAGCGCGCGAAGATCGACAACGCCGCCAGCCGCAACTCCGGTGACCCGTGCAGGACGGTCTGGATCATGCGCGGCATCCGGCGCGCCGGGCCGTTGAGCAACTGGCGCAGCACGGAGGTCAGGGCGCTGGTGGAGAAGGCGAACGACGCCGAGAAGATCAGGCCTTCGTCGTCGGGAACGCCGCGCTCCACGGCTTCGATCAGCCGGGGTGACGCGTAGCCGAGAAACGGCCCCGCGGTGATGTAGTCGCGCCGGCGAAGCACCTCGTTGACGATCTGCACGATCGGTTCCGGCGGCGCGATATCGGCCAGTTCACCGACCGTGCGCGGGTCCAGATACGGCGCACAGTCGGCCGCGTAGCCGATGCCGAGCAGTGCGACGGTTTCGGCGGCCTTCTTCGGGTGATCGACGCCCACCGCGCCGGCCGCGCGCCCGGTCAGCGCCGGCGGCACCAGCTTCTGTACCAGCGGCATCGAGATGCCGAGCGGAATGATCGGCACCAATCTGCTGATCCGCTTGAAGGTTTCGGCATGCTGATCGAAGACGATCGCGGCCATCCGCTGCTGCAGTTCGTGCAGATTCCGGGCGCCGAGGCGCTCCAGATGAGCGAGCCGTTCCGGTGGAACGTGCAACGTGCGGGCGAGCAGGATGAGCTGGGCGCGGGTTACCGGATCCGTCATCAGTCCAGCAGGTTCCCGAACATGATCTTCTTCGCCGGCGCCCGCAGCGGCCGCGGCAGGGCGCTGATCATCGAGTCCACCGACTGCGACAGCGCCTGCGCCTCCTCACGACGTGCCTGCGTGAACAGCGACAACAGGTCCGCGCACTCGTGATCGGTCAGTAGATCCGTGGCGGCGATCGGCCCGCCGAGTTCGTGGTCCAGATCTCTTCTGGCGGTCATGCTGCACCCCGGTATTCGTCACGTCTTCCGCTGGAACGTACCCACGAAGACATCCGGCGAATCATAGAAGCCGGCTACCGCGGGGCGAGGGCGGAAATGCCCGCATTGGGGTAAGTCACCGCGAAAAGCGGCGAGTGCTCGAGCACGACAACGACCGGCCGGTCCGCACGCCGCCGTCAGGTCCGCCGCGCACACCTGCGACGATCGGGGCATGGCGATCCCGACCGCATTCACCGAAATCCTCTCCGTCCGCCACCCGATCGTGTCCGCGCCCATGGGGGGCGAAGCGGGCGGGGCCCTGGCCGCCGCGGTCTCCGACGGGGGCGGTCTGGGGCTCGTCGGTGGTGGTCGCGGCGACCGGGAATGGGTCGAGCGCGAACTGCGGCTGGTGCGCGAGAACACCACCGCGCCATGGGGAGTCGGCTTCCTGAGCTGGGCGATCGACCGAGCCGTACTCGACCACGCGCTGTCGTTCGATCCAGCGGCGGTGGTGCTGTCCTTCGGGGACCCGATGCCGCTCGCGGCCGCCGTCCGGGACGCGGGTGCGGTGTTGATCGTGCAGGTCACCGATGCCGACGAGGCGCGGCGGGCGCTGGACGCGGGCGCGGACGTGCTGGTGGCGCAGGGCAGCGACGCCGGTGGTCACTGTGCGGCCCAGGGCATCGGGACGCTGTCGTTCGTGCCGACGATCGTCGATCTGGCGGGTGCGGTGCCGGTGCTCGCGGCCGGTGGCATCGCCGACGGTCGTGCGATCGCGGCCGCGCTGGCGCTCGGCGCGGCCGGGGCGATGGTGGGCACCCGCTTCCAGGCGACCCACGAGGCTCTCGTGCCCGCCGAACTGGGCAAGGCCCTGGTGGACGCCGCCGGCGCCGATACCGAGGTGAACTGGACGCTCGACATCGCTCGCGGCGCACCGTGGCCGGAGAGATATCCGGCCCGCACCCTGCGCAACACCTTCCTCGACCACTGGCGCGGCCGCGACGACGAACTGCGTACCGACGAGGCCGCCCTGCGCGACTACCGCGAAGCCGCCGCCCGCAACGACCTCACCGCCGTTCCGGTGTGGGCGGGCCAGGCCGTCGACCGGATCACCTCGATCGCTTCGGCCACCGAACTGGTGGGTGTGCTCGCCGCCGAAACCGAAGCGGCGCTGCGCCGAATCACGGTGCGCGAGGACTGAGTTCGACGACGGCGCCGCTGTCGTAGCGCCGTTCACTATCGGGCCGAAATCCGCCTGGACCTTGACCACAGGGCGACGCGTCCATCATTATGAACACACGTTCATGAACAGACGTTCATAATGACTCGAAGGAGACTCCCATGACCGCGATCGTCAATACCGCCCAATCGGAGGCGTGGAACGGGTACGAGGGTGAACACTGGGCCGGGAACGCCGACCGCTACGACGCGGTGAACTCGGGGATCAACGAGCCGTTGCTGGCGGCGGCCGGTATCGCGGCCGGAGATCGGGTCCTCGATATCGGCTGCGGTAACGGTCAATTGACGCGCGAGGCGGCCCGGCGGGCGGCCTCGGCGATCGGAGTCGACCTCTCCGGGCCGATGCTCGCGCGGGCGCGCTCGCTCGCCGAAGTCGAAGGCGTGCACAATGTTTCGTTTCATCAGGGCGATGCGCAGGTGTTCGAGTTCGCGCCCGGCTCCTTCGATGTGGCGGTGAGCCGGTTCGGCATCATGTTCTTCGCCGACCCGGTGGCGGCGTTCACCAATATCGCCCGCGCGCTGGGGCCGGGCGGGCGGCTCGCGATCGCCGTACCGGCGATGTCGGATTCCGACGTCAGTGCCGTATTCGCCGCGGCGGCAACACATCTGCCCGGATTCGAGGTGGGGCACGGCTTCAACGCCTTCGCCGATCCCGCGGCCACCGCCGATCTGCTCGGCGCGGCGGGGTTCGCCGATGTCGCGAACGAACTCGTCGTCACCGACAGCGTCTGGGGCGCGGATGTCGACGATGCCACCGAATTCGTCGTGGGCTGGGGGCCGGTGCGGTACCACCGGATGCGCAACGACTTCGCCACCGATGCCGAGGTGCGGACCGACGTCGCCGCCGCTCTCGCGCCGTTCGCGGGCGACGGTCCGATCCGGTTGCGCGCGGCCTCCCGGCTCGTCACCGCCACCGTCGCACTACCGTAGATCCCATGTCACCCCGACGGGCGGCGGCGCTGCACGACCGCGACGATCGCGATCTGCGCGCCCATCTGATCGCCACGGCCGAGAAGCTATTCGCCGAACAGGGCAGCGCCGGGCTCACCGTGCGTGCCATCGCGCGGGCGGCCGGGGTGTCCGACGGGGTGCTCTACAACCATTTCGCCGACAAGGAGGAACTGCTCGCCGCGGCGCTGCGGGCCCACGTGGAATCGGTGGATCGGAGCTTCCCGCCGCTGCCCGCCGCCGGTAGCGGCGATCTCGCGGAGAATCTGGCGGTGTGCCTGCGCCAGGGGCTGGCGCTGCATCAGGCGGTATTGCCGGTGTTCGCGGGCCTGATCACCCAGCCCGCGGTCCTCGCCAGATTCGCCGAAACCGAAGGCCGGCAGCGAATCTGGCGCGAGGAATTGGTGGTCTATCTGCGCGCCGAACGCGATCTGGGCCGACTGGCGGCCGACGCGGATGTCGATGCGGCCGCCGCGGTCCTGGTCGGCATCTGCCACGACGCGGTGCTCTCGTCGTTGCTCTCGGGAACGCCGCGTCCGTTCGCGCCGCCCCCGGTCGCCGCCGTCGTCGCCACTCTGCTGTCGGGGATCGCTGTGCGGTGATCCGCGCGGCGGATGCCCGAGCTCAGTACACCGGCCCGGTGTACTTCTCGCCCGGTCCCGCACCCGGCGCGTCCGGATGTGCCGACGACTCCCGGAACGCGCGCTGCAGCGACTGCAGACCCTCGCGGATGGGTCCGGCGTGGGGGCCCAGATATTCGACCGACGCCGTCACCAGCCCGGCGAGGGCCGTGATCACGCGCCGGGCCTCGTCCAGATCGCGACGCGGGCTGGAATCGGGGTCCTCGTCGGCGAGGCCCAGCTTCTCGGCGGCCGAGCTCATCAGCATCACCGCGGCCCGGCTGATCACCTCGACGGCGGGGATATCGGCCAGCTCCCGCACCGTTTCCGGATCCGCGGACTCACTCAGGGCCGACGGGTCGCCGGCATGCTCGCTCATATCCGTAGCATGTCATCGGGTTCGCGTCGCCGGGTTGCGGGGGCGGCCGATTGGGAGTAGAGGCGCCTCCGGTGTTAAAGTGGTTGGCGACGACCGCCCCGGTCCCGTGCTGGAACCGATCCAGCGCACCGGCTCGGGGCTGTAAGTGGAGCCCGACTCCCACCATCGGCCGGCCTGCGTGCCAGGTTCGATGGTCCGGTCACCCGCCGTATGCGGCGGGTTTCTCGCTCGGATCCGTCCGTGGCGAGGTCGAGGTGGCAGTCCTGTTGGTGGACGCCCGCGGCGACCGGTCGACATTCGGGCCCCGTGGCGGTGAAATACCGCAACGGGGCTTTCGTGTTGGGTATGGGGTTGCAGTTGTTGCTCGCGGTCGTTGGATGACACCGCTTGACCTAGGAGGCCCCATCAGCACTGAGACCCGCATCAACGATCGCATCCGCGTGCCCGAGGTCCGACTCATCGGACCGGGTGGTGAGCAGGTGGGGATCGTGCGTGTTGAAGATGCACTACGCGTCGCCCAAGAGGCTGACCTCGACCTCGTCGAGGTCGCACCGGACGCGCGTCCACCGGTCTGCAAGATCATGGACTACGGCAAGTTCAAGTACGAGACCGCGCAGAAGGCGCGCGAGTCCCGCAAGAACCAGCAGCAGACCGTGATCAAGGAGCAGAAGCTCCGCCCGAAGATCGATGACCACGACTACGCGACCAAACGGGGACACGTGATGCGGTTCCTCGAGGCCGGGTCGAAGGTCAAGGTCACCATCATGTTCCGTGGTCGCGAGCAGTCGCGTCCCGAACTCGGTTTCCGGCTGCTGCAGCGGCTGGCCTCCGACGTCGCCGACCTCGGCTTCGTGGAGACCTCCGCCAAGCAGGACGGCCGGAACATGACGATGGTCCTCGCGCCTCACAAGGGTGCGAAGACCCGGGTCAAGGCGCAGACCGCCGCGCAGCAGACCGCGCAGCGTGGTGCGGCGCCCGGCAGTTCCGCGCCCGCTGGGGGCGACGCTGCGGCCGGTTCGGCGCCCGCGCCGGAAGCCGAAGCGGCCAGCCCGCAGTAAACCGATACAGCACCGGCGGTATCGCACGATGCGATGTCGCCGGAACGAGACAAGATTGAGGAATCCATGCCGAAGATGAAGAGCCACAGCGGCACCTCGAAGCGATTCAAGGTGTCCGGTCGCGGCAAGCTGCTGCGCCAGCAGGCGAACCGTCGCCACCTGCTCGAGCACAAGTCCAGCCGCCGGACTCGTCGTCTGGACGGCACGGAGGTCGTCGCGCCCGCTGACGTCCGTCGCGTGAAGAAGCTGCTCGGTATCTGAGCGCACTCGCGCACCGTTCCCTCTCCCAACCTGTGGGCGCCGCCGCGCCCCTCGATCGAACAAGGACTGACCAGTGGCACGCGTCAAAAGGGCCGTCAACGCTCAGAAGAAGCGCCGTTCCGTGCTCGAGGCCTCCAAGGGCTACCGTGGGCAGCGCTCGCGGCTGTACCGCAAGGCCAAGGAACAGCAGCTGCACTCGCTCACCTACGCCTACCGGGACCGCCGGGCTCGCAAGGGTGACTTCCGCAAGCTGTGGATCGCGCGCATCAACGCCGCGGCTCGGCTCAACGACATCACCTACAACCGCTTCATCCAGGGCCTGAAGGCCGGGGGTGTCGAGGTCGACCGCAAGATCCTCGCCGAGCTCGCCGTCTCCGACGCCGAGGCGTTCGCCGGCCTGGTGGCGGTGGCCAAGGCCGCCCTGCCGGAGGATGTCAACGCCCCGGCCGCCTGAGCTGCGACCAGTTGACCAACACGTCGAAACGACCCGCGGAGCGCGGCTCCGACGACCGGACGAATCCGGAACTGTCGGAACGCAATCCGCGGGTCGTTTCCGCTGTCAAGCTGCACCGCTCGGCATCCCGCCGCAAGACCGGCCTCTTCCTGGCCGAGGGCGCCAATTCCGTGGCCGCGGCGCTGGATACCGAGCGGGTCGAGGAGTTGTTCTACTCGAATCGCGCCGCCGAACGCGAGCACGAACTGGTGGCGACGGCCGCCGCGCTCGGGGTCCGCACGACGCTGGTGAGCGAGCGGGCCGCCGAACATCTGGGTGAGACGGTCACCCCGCCCGGTTTGGTCGCGGTCTGCCGCCTCGTGGATGTGCCACTGTCGCAAGTCGTTTCGCCGCGGCACGAGGATGCACCGGCGGCAGCCGGTGCCGTGCCGGGACTCGCCTCGGGCGCCCGCCTGCTCGCCGTCCCGGTCGAGACCGCCGACCCCGGCAATGCCGGCACCCTGATTCGCGTGGCCGACGCGGTCGGCGCCGATGGTGTGGTGCTGGCCGGTGATTCGGTGGATCCGCACAACGGAAAATGTGTGCGCGCCTGCGCGGGCAGCCTGTTCCACGTCCCGATCGCGCGCGACCGCGATATCGACGCCGTGCTGAATGCGCTGCGCGACAACGACATCACCGTGCTGGCGACGACCGCGCGCGGTGAGGTCGATCTCGACGACGCCGACGACCTGCTGCGTACCGCGGGCGAATCCGGCGGCACCGCATGGCTTTTCGGCAACGAGGCGCACGGCTTGGACCCAGCGGTCGCGGCCCGCGCCGACCACCGCATCCGCATCCCCATCCACGGCCGCGCGGAAAGCCTGAATCTGGCCGCCGCCGCGGCGATCTGCCTCTACGCCGACGCGCGGGTCCGCCACCGCTGACCTCGTGCCCCGAATATGGCTGTGGGCGCCGGGTTTCCGAATCCGGCGCCCACACTCACGTCGATCAGTCGCGCGGGTGTGCCAGCTCGATCACGTGGTTGTCGCCGGTGCCCGCGGCCAGGGTCAGCGTGGAGGTGGTTTCCGGGTAGCCGGACGCCACCACCGTGTAGTCGCCGACCGCGAGGTTGGCGAACAGATAACTGCCGTCGGCGTCGGTGGTGGTGCTGTCGATCACCGCACCCGCCGCGTCGACGAGGGTCACCCGGGCATCGCGCAGCGGACCGTGCGCACCGTGCACGACACCGCGCAGCTGCGCGCCGCGCGACAGCACCACGTCGAGCTGGGTGATGCCCTGGCCCGCGACCTCCGCCGGCAACGCCACCGGCTGGAACGTGGCGGCGTTCACCGCGACGGTCACCGGTCCGGGAACCAGTTCGGTCAGCGCGTAGTCGCCCTCGGGCCCGGACGCGCCCGCCGCCAGCACATCGCCGCGGCTGTCGGTGACGATCACCAGCGCATCGGCCACCGGCGTGCCGTCGTCGGCCGCCCGCACGGTGCCGGCCAATCCGCTCATACCGCTCAGCCGCACATCGTGTTCCAGCGGCCGCGTACCCACCGTGATCGGCGTGGCCTGCGGCTGGAATCCGTCGGCCGAGGCGATCAGCACATAGGAACCGGGTTCCGGGGCGTCGAGCGCGTAGTGCCCGTCGCCGCGAGCGATCGCACGGCCGATCTGGCGGCCGGTGGGGGAGATCAGGGTGAGCGCTGTGCGCGTCACCGGCGTGCCGTCACCGGCCAGGACGCGGCCGTGGACCATGATCCCGGTGCTCACGAACTCCTCCGGGACCAGGCCCGAGGCGTCCTCGGCCATGACCTGGGCCGACAGCACCGGTTCCGGCCCCGACTCGGCGGCCTGTGCCAGCGCGCCGGTGGTCCGCAGCGCGACCTCCTTGATGAACAGCGTCAGCAGGAAGGCGACGAGCGCGATGGGCGCCGCGATGAGGAACACGTCGGCGATGCCGTGACCGTAGCCGTCCTCGACGACCGTGCGGACCGGACCGGGCAGCGCGGCGATGTCCGGAATCCGGCTGCCGCCGCCCATGGCCTGCGCCGCGGCCGGGTTCAGGTGGCTCAGACCGTCGCTGATGTAGTCCTTCACCCGCTCGGCCATCACCGCGCCGAGCGCCGAGACGCCGATCGCACCGCCGAGGCTGCGGAAGAACGTCACCAGCGAGCTGGCCGCGCCGAGTTCGTGCGGCGCCACCTGGTTCTGGGTGCACAGCACCAGGTTCTGCATCGTCATACCGATGCCCAGGCCCATCATCGCCATGTAGATCGCGACCAGCCAGTAGTTGGTGTCGTAGCGGATGGTGCCGAGCAGGCCCAGACCGGCGGTCACCAGCAAACCACCGGTGACCAGCCATGCCTTCCACCGGCCGGTGCGGGTGATGATCTGGCCCGACACCGTCGAGGAGATGAACAGGCCGCCGATCATCGGGATGGTCATGATGCCCGACATCGTGGGCGATTCGCCGCGCGCCAGCTGGAAGTACTGGCTGAAGAACACGGTGCCCGCGAACATCGCGACACCGATGAACAGCGAGGCGGCCGAGGCGAGGCTGATGGTGCGGTTGGCGAACAGGTGCATCGGCACGATCGGCTCGGCGGCCCGCAGTTCGGCGAAGACGAACAGCAAGGCCAGCGCGACGGCGCCGAGCACCATCGTCAGGGTCTGCCAGGAAGCCCACGCGTACTTGTCGCCGGCGAAGGTGACCCACACCAGCAGCAGGCACACCGCCGCGGTGACCAGGAAGGCGCCCAGCCAGTCGACCTTCACCTCGCGCCGGGTGACGGGCAGACGCAGCGTGCGCTGCAGCACGATCAGCGCGACCACCGCGAACGGCACACCGACGTAGAAGCACCAGCGCCAGCCCAGCCAGCTGGTGTCGGTGATGACACCGCCGAGCAACGGGCCGCCGACGGTCGCCACCGCGAACACCGCGCCCAGATAGCCGCTGTAGCGGCCGCGTTCGCGCGGGGAGATCATCGCGGCCATCACGATCTGGGCCAGCGCGGACAGACCGCCGGCGCCGATGCCCTGCACCGCGCGGCAAGCGATCAGCATGCCCGGGTTCTGCGACAGACCCGCGACCACCGAGCCGGCCACGTAGATCAGCAGAGCGATCTGGACGAGTGCCTTCTTGCTGAACAGGTCGGCGAGTTTGCCCCACAGCGGGGTGGTGGCCGTCATCGCGAGCAGGGAGGCGGTGACGACCCAGGTGTAGGCGGACTGTCCGCCGCCCAGCGTGCCGATGATCTTCGGCAGCGCATTGGTCACGATCGTGGAGGAGATGATCGCGACGAACATGCCCAGCAGCAGACCGGACAGGGCCTCCATGATCTGCCGGTGCGTCATCGCCGCCGTCTCACCCGGTTCCGGGGATCTGCGCGCGACGTCGTTCGCAGAGGTGATTGCCATCGTTCTCTTTCCGGAAGCGTTGATGCGGCGGTCGGCCGGTCGCCGACGTCGCCGCATCACAAGTGTTCGGGGGATATCAAACAAGTTGATTAACGAAAGTAACTATAATCCTGTGAGAACCCTGCGCAAAGGCCGAACGTCCGGTGTGTTCGATCACATCCGGGCGCGGAGGGCGAAACGGCTGGTCAGTCGTCCTCGAAGCAGGCGTTGATTTCCTCGGCCCAGCGGGTCGGCACCGCATCGGGTCCGATCACCTGCATGGCGGTCATGACGGTGATGAGCATGCCGGTGGCCATGAACTGGCGGGCATCGTCGGCGTCGGCGCCGGTGAGTTCGCGGACCAGGTCGTAGATGCGCCCGAACCGCTCGCGCACGTGGTCGCCGATCGCGGGATCGGCGCTGGCGGAGAAGCCGTGCAGCAGCAGGAGCGGCAGTTCCCGTTCGGCGAGGAAGGTCTCGTAGCCCTTGCCGAGCGCCTTCAGTGCTTCCTGTGGGGTCGCGTTCGCCGGTGCGTCGGCGCGCGCGGCGCGGAAAACCTCTTCGATCCGCGCGCAGGACCGATTGACCGCGGCGACGAACAGGCGTTCCTTGGTGCCGAACAGCCGGATCACATAGGGCTGCGACACACCGGCGAGGCGGGCGATCTCATCGGTTTTCGTTGCGGCGTAACCGGTTTCGGCGAATGCGGTGACCGCAGCGGCCAGTACCTGCTCGCTGCGCTCGGCTGCGGTCAGCCGCGTGCGGGTCGAGTCCGCCATGGTCCTCCTCGCGATCGTCCGACGGTCACGGTAGCGCGATGCGGGCGGGGATCGAGCCCGGCATCGCTACCTGTTGACATGTTATCAGTGGATGCATACTCTTTCGGCATCAAGTTATCAGTCGATAACAACAAAGGATCTGCGATGACCTCCACCCTCGAAACCATCCCCCGTGCCGGCACGGCCGGCTCCCTCCGCCGACCGCTGGGCGCGGTCCTGGCCGCCGTCGGCATCCCGATGTTCATGGTCGCCCTGGACAACCTGGTCGTCACCAACGCGCTGCCGGTGATTCGCACCGAACTGAACGCCTCGTTGAGCGACCTGCAATGGTTCGTCAACGCCTACACCTTGTCCTTCGCGTCGCTGCTGCTCACGGCCTCCGCACTCGGAGACCGCTTCGGCCGGCGCCGGATATTCCTCGCCGGCATCGCGCTGTTCACCGCCGCGTCGGCGGCCTGCGCCCTGGCCACCGAGCCGTGGATGCTGGTCGCCGCCCGCGCGATCCAGGGATTCGGCGGCGCGGCGGTCATGCCGCTGTCGCTGACGCTGCTGTCCGACGCGGTGCCGGAGAAGATGCGCAGTGCCGCGATCGGCATCTGGGGCGGCATCTCCGGACTGGGCATCGCGGTGGGGCCGGTGGTCGGCGGCGCTGTCGTCGGCGGCCTGAGCTGGCAGTGGATCTTCTGGCTGAACGTGCCGATCGGCATCGCGGTGCTGCCCTTCGCGGCCCGGGTGCTCGGTGAATCATTCGGCGGCGCACGACGTTTCGATCCGCTCGGGCTGGTCTTGTCGGCGGGCGGGGTGCTGGCGATCGTGTGGGCGGTCGTGCACGGCGCCGACGACGGCTGGACCTCCGCGCCGGTGCTGAGCGGACTGCTCGGCGGGGCCGCGCTGCTGGCCGCCTTCATCGCCTGGGAGATGCGAACCCCGGCCCCGATGCTGCCACTGCGACTGTTCCGGTCGCGTGCCTTCCGGGTCAGCAACATCACCAGCTTCACCTTCGCGGTCGGCGTTTTCGGCGCGATCTTCCTGATCTCGCAGTACTTCCAGGTCGTGCGCGGCTACAGCCCCTTCGAATCCGGTCTGCGCACGCTTCCCTGGACCGCCGCGCCGATGGTCGTGGCGCCCGTGGCGGGCCTCGTCGTCGGCCGGATCGGCGCCCGCACCCTGCTGGTGGCCGGGCAGGCGATGCTCGCCGCGGCCCTGGCCTGGATGGCGACGGTGAGCACGGTCGACGCCGGCTACGGCTCGTTCATCGGCGCCATGGTGCTCGGCGGCGTCGGCATGGGCTTGACCTTCGCGCCCAGCGCGACCGTCGTGATGGCGAGTGCCGCCGCCGAGGATCGGGCCATGGCCTCGGGAACGAACAACACCGTGCGCGAAGTGGGTGTCGCGATCGGTGTGGCGATTCTGGCCTCGATCTTCGCCTCGCACGGGTCGTATGCGAGTCCGCAGGGATTCGTCGACGGGCTGGTCCCGGCCGTGTGGACCGGCGCGGTGATCGTGGCGGCCGGGGCGGTGATCGTCCTGCTGCGGTTGCCCCGGCACCTCGTCGCGATCGAGGCGCCGGCCGGCGCGCGGGAATCGGACCGCGACGCTGTGACCGTATCGGCCGACGCATGACATCGGGCCCGGCGCGCCGTCGGTGAGCAGTAGGCCCGGTCCGCATCGATCGGCGAGGCCGGGCCGGACGCCGGGGATGCGTACCCCATATATCGGCTCGCAGGATGGCCTGCCCAGGCGCGCGCCCGGATCTCGGGCGACGCGCCCTTCCCTGTCGCCGCCTCCGATGGACCGATTGCCGGTGTTCGGGCCGATGCCGCGGAACGTCCGAACGCCGGAAATATCCGTGTGAGGCGGCCTGCCGACATCGCCTACGATTCGACCAGCGACAATAGTTGGCATCGCGTAGTCGTGTATCGCATGTGCCGATGCCCGATGTGCGTATGCAGGCAACCGCACGGACCCGACCAGCCCAGGGGAGAGACGAACCATCGTGGCCGACGAGAAGGATGCAGCCGAGCAGTCAGCGACGCCGGCGGAGGCGCTCAGCGAAGAGTCTCTCTCCGCTGCTGCCGCCGCCGCGGAGAAGGCGTTCGCGGCCGCGGCCGACCTGGATGCGCTCGCCACCGCCAAGACCGAGCATATGGGCGGCAAATCGCCGATCGCCCTGGCTCAGCGGGCGATGGGCGGGCTGCCCAAGCAGGACAAGGCCGACGCCGGTAAGCGCGTGAACGTGGCCCGCGGCCGCGTCTCGGACGCCTTCGAGGCCCGCCGCGCCGAGCTACTCGCCGAACGCGACGCCGCCGTCCTGGTCGCCGAGGCGATCGACGTGACGCTGCCGGCCCGGCGCGGTGCGATCGGCGCGCGTCATCCCATCACGGTGATCTCCGAGCAGATCGAGGACGTCTTCGTCGGCATGGGCTGGGAGGTCGCCGAGGGCCCCGAGGTCGAGACCGAGCACTTCAACTTCGACGCGCTGAACTTCCTGCCCGACCACCCGGCCCGCACCATGCAGGACACCTTCCACGTAGCGCGGTATATATCGGCGTCCGGGGCTGGGCCTGCGGGGTCACGCTCCGCTACCGCCTCCGGCCCTGACGCCTCGGACGCGGAAGGCTCCCGCCAGGTCCTGCGCACCCACACCTCCCCGGTCCAGGTGCGCTCGATGCTGTCGCGCGAGCTGCCGATCTACGTGGTCTGCCCGGGCCGCACCTTCCGCACCGACGAACTCGACGCCACCCACACCCCGGTCTTCTCCCAGGTCGAGGGTCTGGCGGTGGACAAGGGACTGACCATGGCGCATCTGCGCGGCACCCTGGACGCGTTCGCGCGGGCGCTGTTCGGTCCCGACACGCGAACTCGCATGCGGCCCAACTACTTCCCGTTCACCGAGCCCTCCGCCGAGGTCGATGTGTGGTTCCCGGACAAGAAGGGCGGCGCCGGCTGGGTCGAATGGGGCGGCTGCGGCATGGTCAACCCGAAGGTGCTGATCGCCAGCGGTATCGATCCCGAGGTCTACAGCGGATTCGCCTTCGGTATGGGACTCGAACGCACCCTGCAGTTCCGCAACGGCATTCCGGATATGCGCGACATCGTCGAGGGCGATGTGCGCTTCACGCTGCCGTTCGGCATCCGCGCCTGAGTCCGGCCCTCAATCCACCACCCGAGAACCTTCATACGAGGAAGCGAAACGTCACGTGCGAGTAGCGCAGTCCTGGCTGACGGAAACCCTGCAGCGGACCACCCCCGGCTGGTCGCTGACCCCCGAGGAGCTCGACGCCGGTTTCGTCCGCGTGGGCCTCGAGGTCGAGGAACTCGACACCCTCGCGCCGGTCACCGGCGATATCGAGCACCCGCTGGTGGTCGGCCGGGTCGCCGAGATCACCGAGCTGACCGAGTTCAAGAAGCCGATCCGCTTCTGCAAAGTCGATATCGGCAAGCCGGAACTGCAGGAGATCGTCTGCGGCGCGCGCAATTTCGCGGTCGGTGACCTCGTCGTGGTGGTGCTGCCGGGCGGCGTGCTGCCGGGCGGATTCGCGATCAGCTCGCGCAAGACCTACGGCCACGTCTCCAACGGCATGATCTGCTCGGTCGCCGAACTCGGTATCGGCAAGGACCATTCGGGCATTCTGGTGCTGGAGCCGGGCACCGCCGAACCGGGCGCCGACGCCAACGAACTGCTGGGCCTCGACGACACGGTGATCGAACTCAACATCACCCCGGACCGTGGCTACTGCTTCTCGGTGCGTGGCCTGGCGCGCGAACTCGCGTGCGGTTTCGATCTCGACTACGCCGATCCCGCGGTGCGCACGCTGCCCGACGACGAGGCCGACGCGTATTCGGTGACCGTCGAACCGGAATCCGGCTGCACCCGCTTCGCGGTGCGCAAGGTCACCGGCGTCGACCCGAACGCGGTGAGCCCGTGGTGGTTGCAGCGCCGGCTGCTGCTGGCGGGTGTGCGGCCGATCTCGCCCGCGGTGGATGTCACCAACTACGTCATGCTCGAACTGGGCCAGCCGCTGCACGCCTTCGATGCGGCGAAAGTGACCGGGCCGCTGGTGATCCGGCGCGCGCACACCGGTGAGACGTTGCGCACGCTCGACGAGGTCGAGCGGGTGCTGGACGCCGAAGATGTCGTCATCACCGACGATTCGGGGGTGATCTCGCTGGCCGGCATCATGGGTGGCGCGAGCACCGAGGTCGGCGACGCCACCACCGACATCCTGCTGGAGGCGGCGACCTGGAATCCGCTGGCGGTCTATCGCACCGCGCGCCGGCACAAGCTGGTGTCGGAGGCGGGTAAACGCTACGAGCGCGTCGTCGATCCCGAGATCAACGTCGCCGCGCTCGACCGCGCCGCCACGCTGTTGGCCGAAATCGCCGGTGGCACAGTGGAACCCGCGCTGACCGACGTGCGGCTCCCGGTGCCTGCCGTCGAACCGATCCGGATGGATATCGATCTGGCCGACCGCACCGCGGGCGTGGTCTATCCCACCGGCACCTCGGCGCGCCGGCTCGCGCAGATCGGCTGCGCGGTCGAGGTGAGCGTCAGCGAGACCGGCCACGGTCAGCTGGTGGTGACCCCGCCGAGCTGGCGGCCCGACCTCGTCCAGCCCGCCGATCTGGTGGAGGAGGTGCTGCGGCTCGAGGGCCTGGAGCAGATTCCGTCGGTGCTGCCGACCGCTCCGGCCGGGCGCGGCCTCACCGCCGTGCAGCGCCGTCGCCGCGCCGTGAGCCGTGCGCTCGCCTTCTCCGGATGTGTGGAGGTTCCCGCGCCGATCTTCATGACCGCCGGGGTTTTCGACACCTGGGGTCTGGACGCCGACGATCCGCGCCGCGACACGATGCGCGTGCTGAACCCGCTCGACGTGGAGAAGGCGGAACTGGCGACCACGCTGCTGCCCGCCCTGCTCGAGGTGGCCGCCCGCAACATCTCCCGGGGTGAGCGCGATCTGTCGATCTACGGCATCGCCCAGGTCGTCCTGCCCGGTCCGAACACCCGCGGGGTGGCCGAACTGCCGGTCGACCGCCGGCCCACCGACGAGCAGATTCGCGAGCTGATCGAGTCGCTGCCCGCCCAGCCGGTGCACGTTGCCGCGGTCCTGACCGGCCGACGCGAGCCGCGCGGCCCGTGGGGGCCCGGCCGGGTCGCCGAGGCGGCCGACGCCTTCGCGCTCGCCGACGCCGTGGCCGATGCCGCCGGCGTCACCATCGAGCGCCGCGCCGCCGCCTACCTGCCGTTCCACCCGGGCCGCTGCGCGGAACTGCTCGTCGACGGCACGGTCGTGGGCCATGCCGGTGAACTGCATCCGGCCGTGCTGGAGCGCAGCGGTCTGCCGCCGCGCACCTGTGCGCTGGAACTGGATCTGGACGCGCTGCCGCTGCGCGAATCCCGTCCCGCCCCCGTGGTTTCCGCCTTCCCGGCGGTTCTGCAGGACGTGTCGGTGAGTGTCGACAAGACCGTGGGCGCGGCCCAGGTCGAATCGGCGCTGCGCACCGGTGCGGGCGAGCTGCTCGAGGACATCGCGCTGTTCGACGTCTACGAGGGCGCCCAGGCGGGCGAGGGCCGCAAATCCCTCACCTACGCCCTGCGCTTCCGCGCGAGTGACCGCACCCTCACCGAGGACGAGGCGAGCGCGGCCCGTGATTCCGCGGTCGCGGCGGCGGCCGACGCCGTAGGCGCGGTTCTGCGTGGATAGTGTGAACCATATTCCTACCCTGGTAGCATCATGGGTATGAAGCTGAGTGTGAGTCTGTCGGAGGACGACCTGGCGACGATCGACGAGGAAGTGCGTCGGTCGGATTTGCCTGGTCGGTCCGCCGCTGTGCACAAAGCCATCGAGCTGCTGCGTGCCCGCGCACTGGAAGATGCCTATGAACAGGCGTGGGAAGAGTGGGAAGAAGCGGGCGAGGAAGCTGCCTGGTCGGTCGCGACCGGTGACCTGTAGTGCGGCGCGGGGACGTCGTGCTGGTCGACCTCGACCCGGTTCGAGGAAACGAGGTGGCGAAGACTCGTCCCGCCGTCGTCGTCAGCAACGACGGCGCCAACCGGCGTGCTGTACAGCTCGGACGCGGTGTGGTCACCGTGGTGCCGGTGACGAGCAACACGGAGAGAATCTTTCCGTTCCAGGTGCTGTTGGAGGATGTCCCAGGGTTGCGAGTGGCGTCGAAAGCGCAGGCCGAACAGGTTCGTTCGGTATCTGTGGAACGGATAGGGCGGGTGCTCGGCACCTTGCCACCCGCGCTGGTCAAGGACCTGGACCGGGCGCTACGCCTGCATCTGAACCTGTGAATTCAGCGGCCGAGTGGAGACTTGGTGGTAGTCGGCGCTAAGAAGGGGTTATGCGACATCCGGCCGAGGGCGTGCTCAACGCGCTGACGTTCCATCCCGAACGTCGGATCACGATGACGCCCGAGCAGTTCGGCTTCGACCACGAGGAGCTCTGGCTCACCGCGGCCGACGGAGCCCGGATCAATGCCTGGTTCGTGCGCGCCGAGAAGCCGATCGCCCACGTGCTGTACGCCCACGGCAACGGCGGCAATATCGGTGATCGCTCGCCGATCCTGGCATTGCTGGCTGCGGCCGGCTTGAACGTGCTGACCTTCGACTATCGCGGTTACGGTCGCAGTCCGGGCCGGCCGAGTGAACGCGGGCTGTATCTGGACGCCCGCGCCGCCCGCCGGGCGCTGCTGGAACAGTCCGGCGTGGAACCGAAACGCGTTGTCTATCTCGGTAAATCGCTCGGCGGCGCGGTGGTCACCGAACTGGCGACCGAATATCCGCCCGCCGCGATGATTCTGATGTCCACCTTCACCGGCCTGCGCGACGCGGCCCGCGCGGTCTACCCCTTCATTCCGAAAGCCTTGGTGCCGAACGCGTTTCCGACTCTGCAGCGACTCCGCACCCTGCGCGTGCCGACGTTCGTCATGCACGGCGACGCCGACGAACTGCTCCCGGTCGAGATGGGCCGGACGCTGCACGCGGCGGCGGCCGACCCCAAGCGGCTGCTGATCTACCCCAACGCCGGTCACAACACCCTGGTCTCGATTCCCGGGTGGTCGGGAACCGTATCGGCGTGGGTTCGCGAGGTTCTCGCGGGCGTGGAGTCGGTGACCGGCGAGTGAAATCGGCCGGACCGCGGTCGCGGTGCGTAGCCTGGGTGCATGTCCGAAACCGGTGATATGGCGGCCCTGCTCGCCGCGATGCAGGATGAGGATCTGCTCGAGGTCGTGGTCACCGCGACCACGGGCCGGCCGGGTCTGGAGAAGTTGCATCTGACCGCGGCCGAACTGGCGGCCCGCCCCACTCATGCCGAACCGGAGGTCGATGTGAGTTCGGACACTCCCGGTGCGGCCGCCGCCGTGCCGCCGCCGATCTCGGGCGGATTCGGGCAGGTCGCGGTGGGCTCGGGCGTGCCGCTGCCGCCGGAGGGCTTCGGGGTGCCCGGCGGATACTCCGAATCCGGAGTCCCTACTTTCGAGTCAGTTCGCGATAAGGTCGAGCAGCGCTACGGCACCGCCCAGGGGTTGGGCGAACTCGACCGGCAGACACCGGCGGGCCGCAGCGCCGACGAACAATGGCAGGCGCGGGAGAAAGCCGCGCGGGAACGCCTGGACGAGATCCGGAAGTCGCTGCGCGACGACGTGTGATTCCGGCTGGTCCGGCGGTCCGGACAGCTGAAGGGGAACCGATGACCGCAGCACAGGACATCGCCGCGAAACTGCTCGACGCGCAAGTGGACTACCTGCTCGCGGAGGTGACGGGAGATCGGTTCGCCGAGGTCGTCGCCCGCGATGTGGACGATGTGCTGGCGGTCGCCGACACCATCGTCTTCCGCGATGTGGTCTCCGTCGAGGAGGCGCGGCAGACGGTGCGCACCGTGGTGAATCGCATCGGCGGCAGCCCGGTGCTGCAGGATTCGGTGGCCGTGTTCGCCGACGCCATCTACGACAACGTCGCCGAGAACAACGACTACACCCTCGGTGACGTCGTGGACCGCGAGCCCGTGGAAGCGTTGCTGGAGAAGATCTTCGGCATGCACCAGGCGCAGGAGCGCCTGCTGGAGCGGCTGACCGAAAGCCCCTTGGTCGCGACGGCGGCGTCCAAATTCGTCGACAAGCTGATCGACGATTTCATGGAGTCGAACCGGCAGATGGCCAGCAAGGTTCCGGGCGTCGGATCGCTGGTGTCGTTCGGCACCAACGCGGCCAAGTCCGCCCGCAAGGCCGCCGAGAAGGCCAGCAGCGGCACCTTCATCGGCGATATGGCCGGTAAGGGCGCGATGTTCGCCCTCAAGCGCACCAACAACGCGATCCGGGAGATGCTGCGCGACGCACCGGTGCACGGCGCGGCGATGGAGTTCTGGGATCTGCACGCCGGTGAGCCGGTCAGCGGCCTGCGCGATTACCTGACCCAGGCCGACCTGCGCGAACTCGCCCTGCTGGTACACCGGATCGTCGTCACCACCCGCGACAAGGAGTACGTGGGTGTGCTCCTCGACGAGTGCGTCGACGTGTTCTTCACCAAATACGGCGACCACACCCTCGGCGCGCTGCTGCCCGAACTGGGCCTGTCCGCCGACGACATCCGCACCGAGATCCTGCGCTACGGTCCCGCGGTGGTCGAGGCGGCGAAGCGAAACGGCGTGCTGGCCAAGCTGATTCGCGAACGCCTCGAACCCTTCTACACCTCGGAGCCGGTGCTGGCGATCCTGGCCGAGGCCACGCAGTAGACGGGCACACCCGAACCGCGACCGCGGCCCGGCCCGGGGCGACACCCCTGAGCCGGGCCGAGCTCGCTGATCAGCCGTCGATATCGGCGAACATGCCGGGCTCGTACGAGCCGCCCTGCTGGCGCACGATCACGCCGAGCCGGTTGGCCGCGTTGATCTGAGCGACGAGGCCGACCAGTGCGGCGATCTGGTCTTCGTCGTAGTGCTTGCGCACCTGCGCCCAGGTCTCGTCCGAAACTCCCTGATGGGCGTCGGCGAGCCGGGTGCCCTCCTCGGCCAGTGCCAGCGCGGCCCGCTCGGCCTCGCTGAACACCGACGCCTCGCGCCACGCGGCGACCAGGTTGATGCGCACCGCGGGCTCCCCGGCGGCGGCGAGGTCCTTGCTGTGCACATCGGTGCACCACCCGCAGCCGTTGATCTGGCTGACGCGCAGCATCATCAGGTCCTGGGTGGCCTTGGGCAGCGTCGACTGGAGGATGACCATGCTGGTGTTGCCGAATCGCTTGGCGAACTTGGCGCCGAGTGCACTGTCGGTGAGGGTGAAGCGGGATTCCATGACGTCGTCCTTGCTGTCGTGATCGTTGGCGGGAACGCACACAAGATGCCGCTCACGCGATCGATGTGACAGTGCGGAAAAGTGATGTGCGGCACATCAGCGCGAGATCGTCATGGGCTGTAGCAGGGACTCGATCAGGGCCAATTGCCCGGTGAACTCGGCCGGGTCGAGGGCGGCGATGCGCAGGAGGATGTGTTCGGCGCCCGCGTCGATGTACCGATGCAGTTGCGCCGCAACGTGTTCGGCGGTGCCGGTCAGCAGGACCTGGATCGTTTCGACCGTCTCCACCGGCATCCGGTAGGTCGCCTGCGCGTAGCGGTCCAGCGCCGCCCGGCCCTCCTGCGCGTCCTCGCTGAGATAGACGGTCGCGAAAAGTGCCGGAGTAATGGATGTTTCGGCGCGGCCGGCGGCGGAGGCGGCGGACCGGACGGTGGCCAGGCCATCTGCGTAGGCGGCCACATCCGGTGGGTAGGGCAGCCAGCCATCGTAGCGCCGTCCGGTCCGGGCGAGCGCGGCGGGCGTGATGCCGGTGGCCCAGATGGGCGGTCCGCCCGGCCGATGCGGCTGCGGGACGTCCGGCAACCAGTCGTAGTGGAGAACCTTGCCGTGGAAGGGGTAGGTGTTGCCGGACCACAGCCGCCGCCACAGGTCGACGGTGTCGTCGAGCTGGGAGAAGCGGGTTCGGTAGTCCACGCCGACGAGGTCGAATTCGGCGCGGCTGAGTTCCGGGAATCCGGCGCCGACGCCGAGGATCAGTCGGCCGGAGGCGAGCTGGTCCAGCGATGCGAGGGTGGCGGCGGCCTGTACCGGGTGCCGGTAGGCCGGCATCAGCGCGGCCGTCCCGAGGGTGATCCGCTCGGTCACCGCCGCCGCGGCCGCCAGGACCGTCAGGGGTTCGATCCGAGCCCGGCTCAGCGAATCGCCCAGCCACACCGAATCGAATCCCATTCCTTCGGCTGTCACCGCCAGCTCGGCCAGGCTGCGGGCCGCGCCGCCGCGTTCCAACTGCGCGACGCCGCCGGGGAGGAGCAGGCCGTATCGAATGTCGTTCACGAGACCAGCGTGGGCCGCGGTGCGAGTGCCGGCAATTCCCTGCGGGGTATGGCCGGGTGCCGCTATCGCGGTCGCCGGACGCGGCCGGCAACGATTCGGCGACATCGAATTGCCCCTCGGCGAATTCGATTATGCACGTTTGAATTTTCGATATTGGGGGGATCGTGGCCATTTTCTGAGAACCGACCGCGCGGTATATGAATATTCCCACCAGTGAACGTACCGGTGTCCGACGCTACGTTGTTTGAAGATTCAATGTTGTCCACCGGAAGGTCCGGTCATGAGCACAGACCACCGACCCGTCGAATTATCGGCTCTGGCCGCGGCGTTGCATACGGAGCAGGACGGTTACCGAAAGTCGTTACGTAACCGTCAGTTGCAGATGATCGCGATCGGTGGAGTGATCGGCACCGGGCTGTTCCTCGGTGCGGGCGGACGTCTCGCCGATGCAGGTCCGGGGCTGTTTCTGGTCTACGCGGTCTGCGGTGTCTTCGTCTTCTTCGTGCTGCGGGCGCTGGGGGAGCTGGTGCTGTATCGGCCGTCGTCGGGATCGTTCGTATCCTACGCGCGCGAATTTTATGGCGAGAAACTCGCATTTGCCGTCGGCTGGATGTATTTCTTTCACTGGTGTATGACCGGCATCGTCGACATCACCGCGATCGCGACATATGTCCGCTATTGGGATGCGTTCTCGGTGGTGCCGCAGTGGGTGATCGCACTGGTGGCGCTGGTCGCGGTCGTCGGCACGAATCTGATCTCGGTGCGATGGTTCGGAGAGCTCGAATTCTGGGTGGCGCTGGTGAAAGTCGTCGCCCTCATCGGATTTCTGATCGTGGGCTCGGTCTTTCTCGCCGGCCGGTTCGCCATCCGGGGCGAAGCCACGGGGGTCGGCGTGATCGCTCATCACGGCGGACTGTTCCCGACCGGTGTGCTGCCGCTCGTCACGGTCACCACGGGCGTCGTATTCGCCTATGCGGCAGTGGAGTTGGTCGGTATCGCGGCGGGGGAGACCGAGAATCCGCAGGAGGTGATGCCGCGCGCCATCAATTCGGTCATCGCCCGCATCGGGGTGTTCTATGTCGGCTCACTCGTCCTGCTCGGACTGTTGCTGCCCTACACCGCCTTTCGTGACGGCGAGAGCCCGTTCGTCACCTTCTTCGCCCGCATCGGCGTCCCCGCTGCCGGGTCGATGATGAATCTGATCGTGCTCACCGCCGCGTTCTCCAGTCTCAACGCCGGCCTGTATTCCACCGGCCGCATCCTGCGCTCGATGTCGGCGAACGGCAGCGCCCCCGCGGTGGCCGGCCGCATGTCCCGTACCGGCGTGCCCTACATCGGCATTCTGGCCACCGGCGTGATCGCGCTGATCGGCGTGGGGCTCGACGCGGTGGTGCCGGACAAGGCCTTCGAGATCGTGCTGAACGTCTCGGCTCTCGGCACGATCGTCTCGTGGATGGTGGTGCTGCTCTGCCAGTTGCGCCTGTGGCGACGCTGGTGGGACGGCATCTCCCATCGCCCCGCGTACCGCATGATCGGCGCGCCCTACACCGGTATCGCCACCCTCGTCTTCCTGGTGGCCGTGGTGGTACTGATGGCCTGCAGCAGCGACCCGATCCAACGCTGGGCGGTCGTGGCGACGGTCTGTGTGATGGGCCCCGTCCTCGTCGGGGGATGGTTCCTGACGCGCCGGAAAGTGTTGCGAATAGCGGCGATTCGCCACGACCACACCGGCCAGTTCCCGGTGGTCGCCGAGCGACCGTGGCCGGGAAGGCCGGCGGAGCCGGAGGTGATCGTGGAGGATCCGGGCCGGCGCCGACCCAGCCACGAGGTATGAGCGGCCACAGAGTTAGCGGCTCCTCGGCGGCATGGTCAGCGACCGATTCCGTCCAGCGCGGCGACGTCCTCATCCGGCAGTGAAAGCCCGGCCCCCGCGATGTTTTCGCGCAGGTGAGTCGCGGATGACGTACCGGGGATGAGCAGAATGTTCGGTGCCCTCCGCAACAGCCAGGCCAGCGCCACCGGCAGCGGCGCGGCACCCACTCGGCTCGCGACCTGGGCGAGTGTCTCCGACTGTAGCGGCGTGAAGCCACCGAGCGGGAAGTACGGCACGTAGGCGATGCCGTCGGCGGCGAGCCGGTCGATGAGGTCGTCGTCGTGGCGATGGGCGAGGTTGTACATGTTCTGCACGCATACGATCGACGCGATGCTCCGCGCCTCGGCGACTTGATCCGCGGTGACGTTGCTGACTCCGAGATGGCGTATCAGGCCATCCTGCTGAAGGTCGGCGAGCGTCTCCAATGCCTCTGCGAGCGAGCCGGGCCGGGGGCCTGCGGCATCGCCCATGCGCAGGTTGACCAGATCGAGGGTCTCGACCCCGAGCGACCGAAGGTTCTGATGCACCTGTTCGCGCAGGTCTTCGGGACGCCGGGCCGTAGGCCAGCCGCCCTGCGCGTCGCGGCGCGCCCCGACCTTCGTGGCGATGTACACCGTGTCCGGGTAGGGGTGCAGTGCCTCACGGATCAACTCGTTCGTCACGTCGGGCCCGTATGCGGCGCTGGTGTCGATGTGGGTGATACCGGCATCGACTGCCTCGCGTAGCACGGCCAGCGCGCCGTCGCGGTCGGCGGGCGGCCCCATGACCCCGTGGCCGGCGAGCTGCATGGCGCCGTAGCCGAACCGGGTGACAGTCGCGTCGCCGAGCATTCGGGTGCCGCCGGGAAGTAGGGGTGTGCTCACGTGGTGCCTTTCGTCTCCGATCGGGAGTCTCCGATCTCCTGGCACCATTGTTGGAGAGCTACTTCCTTTCGGGAAGTAGGCACTTGAAAGTGCGTAACTCTCCGAAAGCGAAAGGCGAGACCGGTGACAGCGAAGGTATTCGAGGGGGCTCGAAGCAGCGCGGAGTACAACGCATTCCTGGCGGCATGCCCCAGTCGTCAACTCCTCGATCGGATCTCCGACAAGTGGGTCGTGCTGATCTTGTGCGCATTGAGCGGGGATGCGGGCGACCCATCCGATCGGCCCGGTGTCGCGGCTGCCGCGAAGGCGATGCGCTACTCCGAACTATCGCGCCTGCTGGTCGGAGTCAGCCAGAAGATGCTGACCCAAACCCTGCGGGCTCTCGAACGTGATGGCTTGCTCACCCGCACAGTGACGCCGACCGTTCCGGTCACGGTCACCTACGAGCTCACCGAACTCGGCCTCTCACTCCAGCACCTGACGCGCGGCCTCAGATCCTGGGCGCAGGACCATATGGACGAGGTGTTGGCCCACCGTGAGAACCACGACGCTGGCACCTCCTGATATGACAAGGGCGTTCGAGCGAGGTGCTCGAACGCCCTTGTGGCACAGAAGGTCAGGCCAGGTCGAAGCTGCCGCGCTCGAGGCGGGCGGTGAACGCATCCCATTCGGCGGGGGCGAAGACGAGGGCGGGGCCGGTGGGGTTCTTGGAGTCGCGGACGCCGACCATACCTTCGGAAAGGTGGGCTACCTCGACGCATTCCTTGCCTGACGAACTGGCATCAGCCTCGGTAGCCGGGAAGAACCAACCGCCGAATTCCGACCGTTTTCCGCGATGCGGCGGTCTCCGGCCTCGGCTATCGGGCATGCCATTACCGAAAGCCTCAGGAGCGCATGGATGTACCGACCTCCGATCGCCGATCACATCGAGATCACGGTGGTGGTTGCTCGATGTCGTGTATGCGTCGTCGGTCGTATCGGCAAGTGGGTGGTGCCGTATGCGGTGTGGCCGATATCTCTTGTCCGCCAACGTCTTTGCGGCTGCAAGATCGTGCCGGACGATGGCTCGGCCGGTTGGTCGGAATTCGCTGTGAATATTCAGGGGTAATTTCGCCGACGGCCGGCGCACCTTGGCCGTGAATCGCCTACGACATCGAACAGCAGGGCGCGCTTCGGCGCTCTGTGCGAAATCTGCTCAGCTGCGGCAAGCGGTCCGCGTGCTGTGCGACGCCATTTCCGCTCCATCCCGCCCGGTAGTATTCGTGGCGATCGCGATCTGTTCATCCGGAAGGGAGCTTCGGCTCCGGGCGAAGGCGAATACGCCGGCGCCGATCACAGCGGTGGAGGAGTGCGCATGGCGAAAACGAATGTGGCCGACCAATTCGTGCACGTTCTCGTACAGGCCGGAGTGCGGCGGATCTACGGCGTGGTGGGCGACAGCCTCAATCCGATCGTCGACGCCGTGCGCCGTACCCCGCAGATCGAATGGGTGCATGTGCGCAACGAGGAGGCCGCCGCCTTCGCCGCGGCGGCGGAGGCGCAGTTGACCGGCCGCCTGGCCGTGTGCGCGGGAAGCTGCGGCCCGGGCAACACCCATCTCGTCCAGGGCCTCTACGACGCGCACCGCACCGGGGCGCCGGTATTGGCGCTGGCCTCACACATCCCCTCCGATCAGATCGGCACGCAGTTCTTCCAGGAAACGCATCCGGAACGCCTCTTCGTCGAATGCAGCGGATACTGCGAAATGATCAGCCGGCCCGAGCAGATGCCGCGCATGCTGCGGATCGCGATCCAGCATGCGCTGGCGCGCCACGAGGTGTCGGTGGTGGTCCTCCCGGGCGATGTCGCCCAGTTGGACATCGCGCATCCCACCGGCGAAACGAGCCTCGTCTCCGAACTCGGTCGCGTCATGCCCGCCGCCGAACAGGTGCGGGCGCTCGCCGACGCGCTGAACGCGGCACGAACCGTCACCCTGTTCTGCGGTGCCGGCGTTCGCGACGCGCACGAAGAGGTGATGCGGCTCGCCGAGACGCTGCACGCACCCATCGGGCACAGCCTGCGCGGCAAGGAATGGATCCAGTTCGACAATCCCTACGACGTGGGGATGAGCGGTCTGCTCGGCTACGGCGCCTGCTACAAGGCCATGCACGAAGCCGATCTGGTCCTGCTGCTGGGCACCGATTTCCCCTACGACGAATTCCTGCCGGGAACCAATACCGTGCAGATCGACCACGATGCCGCCCGCCTCGGCCGGCGCACGCCACTGAAGCTGGCCGTGCACGGCGACGTTCGCGAAACCCTGCGCGCGGTCCTTCCCCTCCTGGCGCAGAAATCCGACCGGGAATTCCTGGACCGCATGCTCGGCGAGCACTACCGGCTGCTCGAGCAGGTCGTCGACGCCTACACCCGAAATGTCGCCGACCACAAGCCGATTCACCCCGAATACGCCGCCGACATTCTCGACGAACTCGCCTCCGACGACGCGATCTTCACCGTCGACACCGGCATGTGCAATGTGTGGGCGGCCCGCTATCTGACCCCGAACGGCCGCCGCCGGGTGATCGGGTCGTTCCTGCACGGCACCATGGCCAACGCCCTGCCGCATGCCATCGGCGCGCAGTTCGCCTATCCGGACCGGCAGGTGATCTCGATGTCCGGCGACGGCGGTCTGGGCATGCTGATGGGTGAGCTGCTCACCGTGGCGCTGCATCGGCTGCCGGTGAAGATCATCGTCTTCAACAATTCGTCGCTGGGTATGGTCCGGCTGGAAATGCTGGTGGACGGCCTGCCGAATTTCGAAACCGACCATGCCCCAGTCGATTTCGCCGCCGTGGCCCGCGCCGCCGGCATACACGCCGCGCGGGTCACCGATCCGTTCGCGATCCGGAATGCCATCGCCGAAGCGCTGGAACATCCGGGCCCCGCCCTGGTCGATCTCGTCACCGACCCCAACGCCCTGTCCCTCCCGCCGCACATCACCGCCGCGCAGGTACGCGGATTCGCGCTCGCGGCCAGCAAGATCGTGCTCACCGGCGGCGTCGGCCGCATGATCGACATGGCCCGATCGAACCTACGCAACGTGCCGCGCTGAAACGCGCCGTGTGCCAGCCGGATTCATGGTTGCCTGGGCCGCCGGCGAATCTCACACGTACTGCTCGCGCAGCTTGCCCTTGACCAGCTTTCCGGTGGGCGTACGGGGCAATTCGTCGGCGAAATCGACGCTGCGCGGCACCTTGTAGTGGGCGATGCGCTCGCGCAGGAAATCGCGAAGTCGTTGTGCCAGTTCGGGTCCCGGCTCGACGCCGGGTGCGGGCTGGACGACCGCCTTCACCGATTCGCCCATCTCCTCGTCGGGGACCCCGATCACCGCCACATCGAGGACATCCGGATGCAGGGCCAGGGCGTCCTCGATTTCCTGCGGGTAGATGTTCACCCCGCCGGAGATGATCATGAACGCCTTGCGGTCGGTCAGGAACAGGAATCCGTCGGCGTCGATATAGCCGATATCGCCGGTGGTGGTCCAGGTCGGATGCTCGGGATGGATTGCCTTGGCGGTCTTCTCGGGATCGTTGTGGTAGTCGAACGGGACTTCCTCGCGCTCGAAATAGATGGTGCCGATCTCGCCGGCGGGCAACTCGTGGCCGTCGTCGTCGCAGATGCGAACGGCGCCCAGGCCCGCCGGCCCGACCGAGCCGGGTTTGCGCAACCACTGCTCGCTGTCGATGAAGGTGGCGCCGTTGCCCTCCGTGGAGGCGTAGTACTCGTACAGCACCGGACCCCACCAGTCGATCATCGCCTGCTTCACCTCCACCGGGCACGGCGCGGCGGCGTGCACGGCGACTCGCATACTCGAAACGTCGTAGCGGGTACGCACGCTCTCGTCCAGTTTCAGCATGCGCACGAACATCGTCGGCACCCACTGGCTGTGGGTGACGCGATAGCGTTCGATCGCGGCGAGCGCCTGTTCGGCGTCGAAGCGTTCCATCACCACCACGGTTCCGCCGAGGGCATGAACCACGCCGCCGAATCGCAACGGCGCGGCGTGATAAAGCGGAGCCGGCGACAGGTAGACGGTGTCGGTGTCGAATCCGTAGAGCGGGCCGAAGACGGCGGTATAGGTGTCACCCGGCGCATCGCCGACCTGGCGATCCGGCAGCGGATGCTTGATGCCCTTCGGGCGGCCGGTGGTGCCCGACGAATACAGCATGTCGGCGCCGCGTGGCTGATCCGGCAGCGGTTCGGGAGACGCTGCGGCCACAGCCTTTTCATACGATTCGTAGCCGGGAACATCCCCGCCGAAGGCGAGCCGAATCCCGACCGCGGGAGTCTGCTCGACCACCCGCTGGGCCACCTCCGCCAGTTCCGCCGACACGATGAGCGCCCGCGCGCCGCAATCGTTGACGATATAGCTGATCTCGTCCGCGGACAGATGCCGGTTGACGGCCGTGATGTAAAGACCGGATCGCAACGCCGCCCAGTAGACCTCGTACACCTCGAGCGTATTGCCGGACAGCAGCGCGATGTGATCGCCCTTGCGCAGGCCCGCCTCGTACAGATGCCGCGCGAGGCGAACCGAGTTGTCCTCGAGCTCGCGGTAGGTCAGCGTGCTCCCGCTCCCGGCCAGCACGACCGCCGGTTTATCAGGGAATCGATCGACATGCGCACCGGGGTACATCCTGCTCCTCCACAACACCGCCGACGGCTCTGACACGACCGCCGGTCGAGAGGGACCTGCCTCGCCGCCGCGACACCGGCCCCGCCGAGACACCGTCCCGACGAGCGCGACGATAGCGGAAAGTGAACGACGATTCGTGAGTTATCGCCAAACTTGTGAACCGCTCGAGAGCACACGAAGGCTCGCGTGCCCGGCGCCCACCCTTTTCGGGGCATAACAGGTTTGCCGAGGTCTCGATATTCCGTACGAGAGTTCGTCGAGCGGGAGGTTCCTATGAAGATCGGGCGTATCAGCGTGCTGGCCGCCGGGGTGGCGATGGCGGCCACGACCGCGGTGGGTTTCGGCGTTGCGGCGCAGGCCGAACCGGCCGGTGCCGATGTGGAGGTCTACACCTACTGTGGCGGGGCGCTGCCGGGCTTCCCGCCGCCGTTGCAGGTGATCGTCCGCAACATCGGCACCGCGACCGCGGAGAATGTGGCGGTGAACTACTGGACGCCGTTCGGCCCGTCCGGATCCATCATCAAACCCACTCTGGCACCGGGAGAAATCGCCAACTACACGGTCGGCACCGCGCGCACGCTGGAACTGATCACCGCCACGGTGACGAGCACGACGCCGGATACGAACCCCGGCAACAATTTCGTGGTCCAGCCGATGGTGTGCACCGGCTCCATGTAGCCCTGCCCGTGCTGCGTCGCCGGCGGTGTCGACCGGGCAGACCGAATACCGCTGCAGCGACGCTGAACTAATCGTGCAAACTTCGGCGAAGTTGCCGCTTTTCGCCCGATCGCGCGGAGGTTTGCACGAATAGTTCGGCCGCGGAAAGGGTTCCGCGTGCGGAGAACGCGGCGAACGAGGCTCGGCTCGCCCTCGCCGGTCGGTGACCCATCAGCACCCGCGAGCCGGTGATGCTGCCCGGTGCGGATCCGGGTGCCGTCCGGCTGTCGGATCGCAGCCGCCTTCGCCCGGCGGACAACGTAATTCGTTCGGCGCTACCGGATCAGGTCGCTCGGTGTCGGTTTCATTCGGTCGGTCGGTCCGCCGGTACTCGGTGGGCGGCGATCGGGCGGAGGTGTTCGCGCAGGAGGTCAGCGTCGGCGCCGAAGATCTGTTCGTCGGTGTCTACGGCGACCTGGATCGCCGTGCTCGCCAATTTCCCTCCGGCGGAGGTGATTTCGAGTCGGAATGCGCGGGCGTCGGCGGGGTCGGGGTGACGCCGGAGCAAGCCGCGCTCCTCCAGGGCGCGGATCACCCGGGACGCCATCATTCGATCGACACCCGCCATATCCGCCGCCTGCTGCTGAGTGGGGAGCCCGCCGCGGTGGGCCAGCCATCCGGTGGAGGCCAGCAGATTGAACTGAGTGGGCGTCAGTCCGAGCGGACGGAGGTTTCGCTCCAGCGTCGCCCGCCATTCCAGGGCGGCGTGATGCAACCAGAACCCCGGAGAGACGAGTGGGCCCCGCGGTACGGCCTGTGCCGATCGCTCAGCCATGCCGTGCCGCCTCCGCCGCGAGGGCCGCGAAGGTGCGCGGCAGGTCGGCGCGCATACCCTTTTCCCAGATGAGCTTGAACAGCGGTCCCATCGGCCCGTGGACTTCGACGTTCTCCGATACCCGCACGGTGCCGTCGCCGAGTGGCTCGTAGGTGCGCCGGCCCCGCAACTTACCGAACGGCAGGCCCGCCTCGCTGGTCCACGACCGTCCGGGTTCCACCGCGACGATCGTGAACGGTCCCGCCGGTGCTCCTTTGGGCTTCACCCACCCCTTGGTTCCCGCTTCGAACGGCCCGTCGATACGCGCCTTCTCCTCGTGCGGATCCCATTCGGCCCAGCGGGCCACGTCCGTGGCCACCGCCCAGATGCGGTCGATCTCGCCCGTTACCACGGCTTCTTCGGTGAACGAGTACATCATGGCTGCCTCCCTGATTGTTGCTGCAACAACAATAACTGTTGTTGCAGCAACAATCCTAGGAGATGGCCGATACCCGCTAGGTCGGTCGTGGCTGAGCAGTCCAGGCGCGCGGGCCCCGAACCAACCGTGCAAACCTCGGCGAAATAGGCAGTTTTCGCGCATCTCCGCGGAGGTTTGCACGATTAGTTCGGCCCGGTAGGCGGCGAACCTGCGCCCACGGAAACGGGTGCGCAGATCGTCGACTTACCTCGCCCTATGGGGCCTCAACTCCGATAACGGAACAGGATTCGGCCCCTGGTCAGGTCGTAGGGACTCAGCTCCACCAGGACCCGGTCGTCCGGGAGGATCTTGATGTAGTTCATCCGGACCTTGCCGGACAGGTGGGCGAGGACTTTGTGTCCGTTGGGGAGTTCCACCGTGAAAGTCGCGTTGCGCAGGCATTCCACGACGTACCCCTGAACTTCGATCGCTCCTTTCTTCATCGCCACACCAACTCCAGGGTGCTGTTCGACCGCTCGGCGCCGATGCCTTCGAACAGGGCGGTCGCCGCCGCGTTGGATTCGTCGATTTCGGCCGAGGCCCAAGCCTTTCCGGCGCGATGCAGCGAGCCCAGCGCCCGCCCCAGCAGGGCGCGAGCGATGCCGCGCCGGTGCGCGTCGGCGCGAACCGCGATCAGGCCGATGCGCGGTAGCCGAGTCGGCTGCGTCACCCGGCACAGCCCCGCATAGCGGCCGGCCTGGGCCGCCACCACGTAATTCGCGGGATCGATCGGTGGGGAGATCACCTCGGCCGGCATGGTCTGCCAACCGGCGGCGGCCTCGACTTCGGCGCGTACGGCGCGGTCCAGTTCGCGCAGTGAATACGCCTCGGCCGCCCCGAAATTCAGGATCTCGATACCCGGCGGCGATGCCGAATCGAGTCCCGTGATCGCCGGATCGGTGGGAACCCGGTATTCCCATTCGCGCCGCCGGATCGCGAGACCCGCCCGGCGCCAGTGCGCGGTCAGTTCGAGGTCGGCCTCGTCGACCACCGTGTAGAGCGGTGTGGGCAGGTCGGCCAGCATGGCGGCGGCGAGCCGGTCGAAGGCGTCGGCCTGCCAGGAGTCGATGCTGAGAAACAGTCGCCCATCGGGCCGCGGCGATGCCTCGCCACAACCGACCATCCGGTCGCCGGCCAGCGCATGCCACTGCCGGTCCGCGATGCGCGTCACCATGAGTTCGGAAGAGTGCATTGTCGTCCCCTCTCGGGATCGCTCGGACGAGCACTCCCGATGACGACGTGCGTCAATCGTCCGATCGTGAGAACGGGGAGCGCCCAAGGAATGTCGTGAAAATGGGACTCACCCCCTCGCGTGATCAGGTCGGACCGCAGAAGGTTAACAACTCCGATATCCCGCGCCAACCCATTTTCCGAACATCCCGCCCGAAGTCCGGAACGCCGTGATCGCCCGCGAAGATCGCCACATTCAGCCGATCGCCGCGATGATCACCGGCTGCCTACCCGGCCTTGCGGAGGCGTCATCGGCAGCGCGATCATCGTCGCCGTCGTCCGATCGGCGGCGTGGCCAGCTCGGGAATATCGAATGATCCTGTAGCACAACACATTCAGTGAGCCGCAGGGCTCGTGCGCCGACGGGATCCGATGCGGCTCAGGCCGGGCCCGGATTGCCGTCGCCGATCGTGGTGTCCGCCGGGTCGCGGGTCGCCGGGAATCGAGTAGCGGGCAGGGCATCATCGATCCACGAGACGATCTCGTCGGCCCAAGCCGTGATCGCGGCCCAATCGCGTAGATCGCCGTACGGGCAACCGAACAGGCGGATCAGCAGCCGGTTGCGCAGCTCAGGGGGCCGGACGACGACACCGGCGAAACCGCGATATCCCTTGCTGCCGGCCGAAGTCCGGCATTCGGTGACGACGGGCGGCGTGAGGCGTTTGAAGAACGCTCCCACCGGGCCACGCAGGGCCGGCCCCATGCCGACGCTGAACAACCAGTTCGGGCGTTGTTTCAATGTCTTCGCATAGCGCTCGATGTAGTCGGCGAACCCGGGTAGGAAGCCTCCGTTGTGGATCGCGCTGCCCAGCACGACCGCCTCGAAGCCGCCGGGGTCCGGTGCCCGATCCACCGGCTCCACCCGGACGTGCAATCCCGCGTCCCGCATCCGGCGCGCCGTGAACTCGGCGATCTGGGCGGTCGAACCCGCTGCGGAGGCGTAGACGATGAGTACCGTGTGCTCGCTCTGATCGGATGCCATAGACCAACTGTCCGTCCAGGGTGATCGTTCGGGCAGGGTCCTCGGTCCCATCGCTTCGGCGACCTTCGTCGTCGGCTTCCGCGCAACGGAGGCGATCCGGCGGCAGCGGAACAGCCGGATGGCTCCGGTGCTGCTCGGGCGGTCCGCCACGCCGGCCGGA
Organism: Nocardia sp. AB354; assembly: GCF_049538315.1. Taxonomy (NCBI): domain Bacteria; kingdom Bacillati; phylum Actinomycetota; class Actinomycetes; order Mycobacteriales; family Nocardiaceae; genus Nocardia; species Nocardia sp. AB354. Next base: position 179,795 of record NZ_JBMVFU010000014.1, read on the forward strand.
GCGCTCCTCGTCAGAGTGAGCGCTCGCGAACGATGCGGGCGATGTCGAGGTTGCGGACGCGGCGCAGTGCGGGAAGTTGGACGGTGATCGCGGCGGCCAGAACGGCTGACGCGACAAGTGCCGGTGTCGGCGAACTCATCGCCAATTCGAGACGGGCGCCCTGATTTTCGTAGGTGGCCAGCAGCCTGCGGGCGAGCAGGATGCCACATCCGATGCCGAGCGGAATGCCGACCACGACGAGGACGAGATTCTCGGCGGCGATCAGGCGCGACAGCATTCCGGTACCCATCCCCGCTGCCCGCAGGGCGCCGAGTTCTCCCAGCCGCTCGCCGATGTTGGCCGACATCGCGTTGAAAAGCAGCGCCGCGGCCATGGCTGCGGCGAAAATCAGCATGATTCCCACCAGCGTGTTGTACATCGCGAATGCCTGCCGCATGGCCGAGGCCACGGTGGCCGTGGAAAGGTACGCGACCGCACCGGGGATCGCGGTGAGCCGATCGGAGACGGCGCGCTCATCGGTCACGCCGGGCCGCAGTTTCACCAGCACGCCCGTATCCGGTACGGGACCGATAGCCTGCCGCAGGTAGTCGGCCGAAACGTACACAACCGGAGACAGCGGCTCGTCGACGAATCCGGCGATCGGTGCCGATAGGTGTTGTCCGGTCGCGGTATCGGCGACATCGACGGTGTCCCCGACCGAGACGCCCAGGGTGTCGTGCAACCCCGAGCCGAGCAGTAAACCTTTGTTGGACAATTGGTTCGAACCGGACTCTGCGATGAACCGGTGCATCTGCGTCGTGGGCGGCAAGCTGATCACGAGGGTGTCGTAGTGACGATCCCCGGCCGAGAGTGCCACGTCGTAGCGGCCCATCGGCTCGGCTGCGGCGACGTCGGGGTCCTGCCGGACGCGGGTCAGCACCGAATCGGTAGCGCCGGGGGCGGTCGCGATCTCGCCGTCCTGCAGCATGATCCGGCCGTACTGCCGGTCGATGAGTGTCGCGACGGTGTCGCGCAACCCGGCGAACACCATCACCAGGCTCACCGAGACGGCCACACCGACGATGGTCAACACCGCGCGGCGACGATTCCGCAGCACGGCCCGCAGCATCATCCGCCAGCGTGCCGGTGCGCGTTCGAGCGGTGGAACGAGGCGTTCGAGGACGCTGCGTCCTCCGCGCCGGGACGGCGGCGCGACTCGCATGGCCTCGGCGGGCGACATTCGCGCTGCGGCCCGCGCGGGCGCCCACGCGGCAACGGTCGCGGCGGCCAGGGTCGCGGCGGAAGCGACGAACAGGATGCCCGGATGCCATGCGGTCACATGCAAGGGCAGTCCGAGAGCCTGGGTATAGCGGGTGGTGATCCAGCCGCCGAGTAGATAGCCCCCGGCCAGGCCGGGAACGATGCCGAGCACCGCGCACGCCACGCCGTATCCGAGGTAGTGCCGGCGCAGTAGCCCGGGGGAGAAGCCGTTGGCAGCGAGGGTTCCGATGACTGCCCGCTGCGCTGCCACCACGCGGGACAGCAGCACGTAGGTACCGAGCACGGCTGCGGCCAGGAACAACCACGGCAACAGATTCGCGAAGGTCCCGAATGCCTCGACGTCGTCCTGCAACGCTCGATACGACGGCTGCTGATCACGCGGGACAAGCTGCAGTCCGTGTGCTCGCGTGTAGCGTTCGGCTGCATTGACCAGATCACCCGCCGCAGCACGATCCGTTGCGTACAACGCGACCTGTTCCACCGGATCGGGCAGATTCCGGACCAGATCGCGGTCGGGAAGGAACACGACGCCGAAGTGCTCGGGGGTGGTCATGATCTCCTGCGTGGAGCGGGCGGGCCAGAAGTACTCCGTCGACAACGCCGAACCCGCCACCGGAATCGCTTGCCAGCCGCCGGGATTCAGAAGTTCGACGCTGTCGCCGGGGTGCAGGTCGTAGTGATCGGCGAGGTGCTGTTCGACCACGAGCCGGCCCGCCGACGGCAATGTACCCGACCGCATCGAGAGCCGGGAGACCTCGGGTTGTGACCCGTCCGGGATACCGATCGCGCGGCCGAGGAAGGTCCGCCCCCCGATGCGAATGCCGACCTCGCTCTGATGTCTGACCTCGGCCACCGGCGCGCCCGGTAGCGCCTCCAATGCCGCAACGGATTGTCCGGCGCCCGGGCCGGAGACGACCACGTCGGGCAGTCGTTGCGCACTGTAGGCCCGGGAGAAGGATTGATCGAGATTGCGGTAGGCGCTCGCGGCGGCGACGAACGCCGCGACGCCGATGGCCAGGACCGTGGCGACGGCCAGGAACTGCCAGCGCTGCCGCCATAGATCCCGGCGCAGCTTGCGTAGCAGCGTCCGGCCTACCACTGCAACTCCGACGCCTCGACCGGATGGTCCACCCACTCGGAACGGCTGATCTCACCCGACTGGAGCCACACCACGCGGTCGGCCATCCGGGCGATTTCGGAGTTGTGCGTCACGATCAGGACGGTGTGATGGCCCTCCCGTGCGAGACCGCGCAATACGGCCAGCACCTGTCGGCCGGTGGTGAGGTCGAGACTGCCGGTGGGTTCATCGCACAGCAGCAGCGGCGGTTCCTTCACGATCGCCCGGGCGATGGCCACTCGCTGCTGCTGTCCACCTGACAGCTGTCCCGGAAATCGCTCGGCGACATCTGCGACACCGACGAGGTTCAGTGCGGCGCGACTGCGGGCGGCGGCATCCGGCCCCGTCAGCTCCGCCAGGATTTCCACATTCTCCAGCGCGGTCAGGGTCGGGACCAGATTGAAGAATTGGAAGACGAATCCGACGCGGTCCCGCCGGAACGCGGTGCGCTGCTTGTCGTTCAGCGCGCCGATGTCCATGCCCGCCACTTCGATGACACCGCCCGAGGGCTCCTCGATCCCGCCCACCAGGTTCAGCAACGTGGTCTTACCCGACCCCGACGGACCCAGCAGGACCACGAACTGCCCCGGCCGAATCTCCAGGTCTACATCGCGCAGCGCGACCACCTGACCCGCACCGGAACCGTAGGTCTTACCGACTCCGGTCATTCGTAGCGCGGGCGCGCCCGATGCCACGGCGGCCTCGGCCGCGAGCAACGGATCCGCGTGGGTGCGGCGATTCATGATCTCAGCGTCGCGAACCGGCTGTTACGGCGGGAAGGGCCGGTTGTCACATATCGTTGCTGAACTGGGTCTTCACCCACCGGAGCGATCCTGTGCCCACGGATCCGCAACCCGCCCGTGAATGAGCTTGCATGATCGTGCATAATCATCACATGGCGGATACCTCGAGTGGGCCCGTGGTGCGGGTCGCGGTAGCTGGTGCGAGCGGATACGCGGGCGGTGAGGTCCTGCGTGTGCTGCTGGGGCATCCGGAGTACCGAGCCGGGCGCCTCGAGATCGGGGCGCTGACCGCGGGATCCAATGCCGGGACCACGCTGGCACAGCTGCAGCCGCATCTGCTGCCGCTGGCCGATCGCGTCCTCGAGGCGACCACGGCGGAGGTGCTGGCCGGGCACGACGTGGTGTTCCTCGGGCTGCCGCACGGGCAGTCCGCCGCCATCGCGCAGCAGCTGCCGGAGTCCACGGTGATCATCGACTGCGGGGCCGATTTCCGGCTCACCGACCCCCAGGACTGGGAGACCTATTACGGATCCCCGCATGCCGGAAGCTGGCCCTACGGTCTGCCGGAGCTGCCCGGCGCCCGGGAACAGCTGCGCGGGGCCACCCGGATCGCGGTACCGGGCTGCTATCCGACGGTGTCGAGTCTGGCGCTGGCGCCGGCGGTCGGGGCGGGCATCGTCGAACCGGATGTGACCGTGGTCGCGGTGAGCGGCACCTCGGGCGCGGGCCGCAAACTCGACGTGGGGCTGCTGGGTTCGGAGGTGATGGGCTCGGTCCGCGCCTACAACATCGCCGGCGCGCACCGGCACACCCCCGAGATCGCGCAGAACCTGAAGGCCGCGGCCGCGGCGACGGGCGCCGACATCGGCGATGTCACAGTCTCTTTCACGCCGGTGCTGGCCCCGATGCCGCGCGGCATCCTGGCCACCTGCACCGCGCGCCTGCGCCCCGACGCCGCGGGCGCGGTGGCCGACCCGGCCGCCGCCCGCGCGGTCTACGACAAGGCATACGGCGACGAACCGTTCATCCACCTGCTGCCCGAAGGCGTACTGCCACAGACCGGTTCGGTGGTCGGCTCCAACGCCATCACCCTGCAGGTCGCCGTCGACACCGCCGCCCGCACGCTGGTGGTGATCGGCGCCATCGACAATCTGACCAAGGGCACTGCGGGCGCCGCGGTGCAATCGATGAATCTCGCTCTCGGTCTCGACGAGACCGCCGGACTTTCCACCGTAGGAGTGGCACCGTGACCGACACCGATATCGCCGGCGGCAAACTGGTCCGCACCCAGGGTGTGACCGCACCGCTCGGATACCGGGCCGCCGGCATCGCAGCCGGCATCAAGGCCAACGGAAAGCTCGATCTGGCACTGGTTTTCAACGAAGGCCCGGACTATGCTGCGGCGGGTGTGTTCACCCGCAACAAGGTGAAGGCCGCGCCGGTGCTGTGGTCGCAGCAGGTGCTCACCAGCGGGCGCCTGCGCGCGGTGATCCTCAATTCCGGCGGCGCCAACGCCTGCACCGGCCCGGGCGGCTTCCAGGACACCCACGCCACCGCCGAGGAACTGGCGAAAGCGTTGAGCAACTGGGGAACCGAAACCGGCGCGGGCGAAATCGCGGTCTGCTCAACGGGTTTGATCGGTGACCGGCTGCCGATGGACAAACTGCTGTCCGGCGTGACCGAGATCGTGCACGAGATGGCGGGCGGCCTGTCCGGCGGCACCGACGCCGCGCACGCCATCATGACCACCGACACCGTGCCGAAGCAGGCCGCGTTCCATCACGCCGACAAATGGAATGTCGGCGCGATGGCCAAGGGCGCGGGCATGCTCGCCCCGTCCCTGGCCACCATGCTGGTCGTGGTCACCACCGACGCCGCTGCCACCCCGCAGCAGTTGGATACGGCGCTGCGCAATGCCACCCGGCTGACCTTCGACCGGCTCGACGTCGACGGCTCCTGCTCGACCAACGACACCGTATTGCTGCTGGCCAACGGCGCCAGCGGCGTCACCCCGAGCCAGGAGGAGCTCGACGCCGCGGTGCTGGCGGTCTGCGACGACCTCGCCGCGCAGCTGATGGCCGACGCCGAAGGCGTCACCAAGCGCGTCGAGATCACCGTCACCGGCGCGGTGAGCGAGGACGAGGCGCTGATCGCCGCCCGAGCGGTCGCTCGCGACTCGCTGGTCAAGACGGCGTTCTTCGGTTCCGATCCGAACTGGGGCCGGGTGCTGGCCGCGGTGGGCATCGCCCCCATCGAACTCGATCCCGATCGGATCACCGTGTCGTTCAACGGAAATCCGGTGTGCGTCAACGGAACCGGCGCTCCCGGCGCACGTGAGGTGGACCTGTCCGGGCCCGATATCGCGGTGCTGGTCGAACTGGGGCTCGGCGAGGGCACCGCCACCGTGCGCACCACCGACCTCTCGCACGGCTACGTCGAAGAGAATTCGGCCTACAGCTCATGACCACCGAAGCGACACCGGAGGTTCCGGTGACCACCCAGGACCTGTCGGCGCTGGACAAGGCGCACGTGCTGGCCGGCGCGCTGCCGTGGCTGCAGAAGTTCCGCGACAAGATCGTGGTCGTCAAATACGGCGGCAACGCCATGATCGACGACACCCTCAAACATGCCTTCGCCGCCGATATGGCGTTCCTGCGCACCGTCGGCGTGCATCCGGTGGTGGTGCACGGTGGTGGCCCGCAGATCAGCGCCATGCTGAAGAAGCTGGGGCTGCAGGGCGAATTCCGCGGCGGCTTCCGCGTCACCACCCCCGAGGTGATGGATGTGGTGCGGATGGTGCTGTTCGGTCAGGTCGGCCGGGAACTGGTCGGGCTGATCAACGCGCACGGCCCGTACGCGGTCGGCATCTCCGGTGAGGACGCGCGGCTGTTCACCGCCACTCGCCGCACCGTCACCGTCGACGGCGAGCAGACCGATATCGGCCTGGTCGGCGACGTCACCGCCGTCAATCCGGACGCGGTGCTGGATCTGGTTCGCACCGGGCGCATTCCGGTGGTCTCGACCATCGCGCCCGATGCCGACGGCGTGGTGCACAACATCAACGCCGACACCGCCGCCGCCGCGCTGGCCCAGGGCATCGGCGCGGAGAAGCTGGTGGTACTCACCGATGTCGAAGGCCTGTACACGAATTGGCCCGACCGCTCGTCGCTGACCACCCATATCGACACCGACGCCTTGGCAGCCCTGCTGCCGAGCCTGGACGCGGGCATGGTGCCGAAGATGGAGGCCTGCTTGCGCGCGGTGCAGGCCGGTGTCCCGACCGCACATGTGATCGACGGCCGGGTACCGCATGCGGTACTGCTGGAACTGTTCACCGGGGAAGGTATCGGAACGATGGTGACCCCACCCGAGACGGCAGGAACGACAACGTCATGAGCGACAACGTCATGAGCACAGAGCAATTGCAGCAACGGTGGTCGTCCGCGCTGATGAACAACTACGGCACCCCGAAGGTGGCGCTGGTGCGCGGCTCGGGCGCGGTTGTCTACGACGCCGAGGGCAACCGCTACGTCGACTTCCTGGGCGGTATCGCGGTCAACAGCCTGGGCCACGCCCATCCGGCGATCGTGGAGGCCGTCACCCAGCAGCTCGGCACCCTCGGCCACGTCTCGAATCTGTATGTCAGCGAGCCGGTTCTGGAACTGGCCGAGAAGCTGCTCGCGCATTTCGGTGACGGACACGGACGGGCGTTCTTCTGCAATTCGGGCACCGAGGCCAACGAGGCGGCGTTCAAGATCGCGCGCCTCACCGGACGGCACAAGATCGTCGCCTGTGACGAGGCCTTCCACGGCCGCACCATGGGCGCGCTCGCGCTCACCGGGCAGCCGTCGAAGCGGGCGCCGTTCGAACCGATGCCACCCGGTGTCGTGCACGTGCCTTACGGTGACGCCGCCGCGCTGGCCGCCGCGGTGGATTCCGATACCGCCGCGGTCTTCCTCGAGCCGATCATGGGGGAGAGCGGTGTGGTGGTGCCGCCGCTGGACTATCTGGCCGAGGCCCGCCGGATCACCTCCGAGCACGGCGCGCTGCTGATCCTCGACGAGGTGCAGACCGGAATCTGCCGCACCGGACCGTTTTTCGCGCATCAGGCCGCGGGCATCGTGCCCGATGTGATCACGCTGGCCAAGGGGCTCGGTGGCGGTCTGCCCATCGGCGCGGTGCTGGCGCAGGGCCGGGCGGCGGAACTGCTCACCCCCGGACTGCACGGCACCACCTTCGGCGGTAATCCGGTCAGCGCCGCGGCGGCGCTGGCGGTGCTGCGGACCATCGACGAGCAGGGGCTGGCCGCGCACGTCGAATCGGTCGGCAAAACGCTGATCGACGGCATCGAGGAACTCGGCCATCCGCTGGTCGACCACGTGCGCGGCGCGGGGCTGCTGATCGGAATCCAACTGACGGAGGACGTTTCGGCGAAGGTCGAGGCGGCCGCGCGTGCCGCCGGCTATCTGATCAACCCGCCGAAGCCGAATGTGATCCGGTTGGCCCCGCCGCTGATCCTGACCGAGGCACAGGCGCAGGGCTTCCTCGCCGACCTGCCCGGCATCCTCGACGCGGCTTCCCAGGAGAGTGAGTGACCATGGTGCGGCATTTCCTGCGTGACGACGACGTCACGCCCGCCGAACAGGCCGAAATCTTAGCGCTGGCAGCGGAATTGAAGGCCGCGCCGATTTCTCGTCGGCCGCTGGAGGGGCCGCGCGGGGTGGGTGTGATCTTCGAGAAGAACTCCACCCGTACCCGGTTCTCCTTCGAGATGGGCATCGCGCAACTCGGCGGGCACGCGGTGGTGGTCGACGGCCGCGACACCCAGCTGGGCCGCGAGGAAACCCTCGCCGATACCGGACGGGTGCTGTCGCGCTACGTCGACGCCGTCGTCTGGCGCACCTTCGAACAGCACCGGCTCGACGAGATGGCTTCGGCGGCAACGGTTCCGGTGGTGAACGCGCTGTCCAACGAATTCCATCCGTGCCAGGTGCTGGCCGATCTGCTGACGTTGCGCGAACGCAAGGGCGAACTCGCCGGGCGCAAACTCACCTACTTCGGCGACGGCGCGAACAATATGGCGCATTCGCTGCTGCTGGGCGGCGTCACCGCCGGACTGGATATCACCATCGCCGCGCCCGAGGGGTTCCAGCCGTACGACTGGGTGCTCGAGGCCGCCCGCAAGCGGGCCGCCGAAACCGGCGCCACGATCACCCTGACCGAGGATCCGGTCGCGGCGGCCACCGGCGCCGACGCCCTGGTCACCGACACCTGGACCTCGATGGGGCAGGAGAACGACGGCCTCGACCGGGTCGGCCCGTTCCGCCCGTTCCAGCTGAACGCCGAACTGCTCGCCCATGCCGCCTCGGATGTGGTTGTGCTGCATTGCCTTCCGGCGCATCGGGGCGAGGAGATCACCGACGAGGTGCTCGACGGCCCGCACAGTGTCGTATGGGACGAGGCCGAGAACCGGCTGCACGCGCAGAAGGCGCTGCTGGTGTGGTTGCTGGAGCGACGATCGGGCGGTGCGGCGTGAGCACCGCGAGAACGAACGGGTCGGGCGCCGGATCGGAGGGTCCGCGCACCGGCCCGGCCATCGCACGCACCCGCGCCGGGCGCCAGCAGCGCATCGTGGAACTGTTGTCCGCCAACGCGGTTCGCAGCCAGACCGAGTTGGCGGCCCTGCTCGCCGACGAGGGCATCGAAACCACCCAGGCCACCCTGTCGCGTGATCTGGACGAACTCGGCGCGGTGAAACTGCGCGCCGCCGACGGTGGCGCCGGTATCTACGTCGTCCCTGAGGACGGCAGCCCCGTGCGCGGCGTTACCGGCGGCACGTCCCGGCTCTCCAAACTGCTCGGCGACCTGCTGGTCTCCACCGACCACAGCGGCAACCTCGCTGTCCTGCGCACGCCGCCGGGTGCGGCGCACTTTCTGGCCAGCGCACTCGACCGCGCGGCACTGCCCGAAGTGGTCGGCACCATCGCCGGTGACGACACCATCGCGGTCATCGCTCGCGAACCCATGACGGGTGCCGAACTGGCCGCGAAGATCGAACATTTGGCGTAGACGGCCGAATCGGAGATCGACCCGGCTCGGACGTCTGCTTCACGGCGCCAGCCCCAAGGCGGCTCGAAGCGCCGCCCGCCCGCGATCGGCGGCGCGGGGATCGTCCAGCAGTTGAATCTCCTGGTTGACCGCCATCGTGATTCCGATGACAGTCGTGACCAGTTCGTCCACCGGGCGATGGGGACCGTCCGATTCTGCTCGGCAGGCAACGATTTCGGCTGCCAGCGCTGCGCGAGCGCCGTCCACGTACGCGCGGAGGCGATCGCGGAGCACTCCCGGCCGGCCGTCGAGTTCGGTCGAGGCGGCGGTAACGAAACAGCCTCCGGGAAAAGGGCATTCGGCCAGATAGACGATCCAATTGTCGATCATCCGCCCCAGCCTTTCGGTGCCCGGCGGCAATCCCTCCAACGGTGCGATCACCGCCTCGCGGAAGATCTTCCCGGCTTGTTCCAGGGCGGCGAGTTGCAGCTGTTCCCGCGAGCCGAAGGGGCCGGCGACGCCGGCCTTGCTCATCTCCAGGCTCTCGGCGAGAGATCCGATCGTCACACCCTCCAGGCCCCTCAGCGAGGCCTGCTCGACGGCGACGGAGACGATGCGCTCTCGCGTGCGAGATGCGTCGACGGCGGAACGGCGAGGTGACATCCGTTCAGCATAGCGTCCGATCGTTCGCTATAGTCATTTGGCGAACGCTCGTACGCTAAATGATGAAAGGTGTTGTGATGAGCGAACTTCTGCGGCTGGACGCGATGGCTCTGGCCCTGATCGGCCACGATGTGGTCACACTCGAGGACGCGGATCTCACCGCGCCGACGCCGTGCGCGGGATGGAATGTCGCCGATCTGATCTCGCATATGAACGAGCGGCACGAGGCGGTCAACTCCTCCGTGCTCGGCACCTCGGCCGAATTCGCGGACGATCCGCGCGCCGCGTTCGCGCACGTCACGGCCCGGTGGATCGCGGCGATCGAGCGCTGCGGTGAGGTCGTGGAACTGCCGCGGTCCGGCCCGCTCGCCACCGAACGAGTGCTGGGCATCCATCTGGTGGATATGCTCACTCACCGGTGGGACCTCGCGCGGGCGCTGCACCGTCCCTGTCCCGTCCCGCCGCGATTGACGGCGGTGGCATTGCCGATCGCCCGGTCGATCACCGCGCCCGGCAGCCCGCTCACCGGCCCCGGCGGCGCCTACCGGCCCCGGCTGGCCGAGGACGAATCACGCCCGCCACTGGACCGTATCGTCGCCCTCCTCGGCCGCGACCCGGACTGGCGCGGCTGAGCGTCGAACGCTACGGCTTACGGGCGACCGCGCCCCAGCAGTTGACCTGGGCGTCGAGCCAGGACGGGGGTTCGATGCCGGGGCGCCAGCGGTTGACCGGGACCACGCCCGGATCCAGCAGTTCGAGGCCGTCGAAGAAGGCGGCGAATTCGTCGCGGGTGCGGGCCTGCGCGTATACGGCGCTGCGGCGATACATCTCGAGCGCCCGGTCCATCCCTTCCGGATCCAGATCGGCGGTGATGTGTGACGCGACGACGAACGAGCCGGGCGCGAGGTTGTCGAGCAGGGTCTTCAGGATGCCGGCCGGATTCTGTTCGGCGGACAGGAAATGCAACACCGCGACCAGGCTCAACGCCACCGGACTGGCCAGATCGAGGGTCTCGCGCAATTCCGGTGCGGACAGGATCGCCTCGGGATCGGTGAGGTCGGCCTGAATGTAGGCGGTGCGGCCCTCGGGCGATCCCGCGAGCAGGGCGCGCGCGTGTGCCAGCACCACCGGGTCGTTGTCGACGTACACCACGCGGGCCTCCGGGGCCCGCTCCTGCGCCACTTGATGCAGATTGGGTTCGGTCGGGATGCCCGTGCCGATGTCGAGGAACTGTTTCACCCCGGCATCGGCGAGGGCGTCGACCGCGCGGTGCATGAACTGCCGGTTGTGGCGGGCCGCGATCCGTACCGTCGGAAAGCCTTCCATGACCTTCTCGAGGGCGCGGCGGTCGACTTCGTAGTTGTCCTTGCCGCCCAGTGCGTAGTCGTAGATGCGGGCACTGCTCGGCGCCTCGGCATCGGAGGTCGCACTGCTGTCGGACGCGTTCATCACATTCCTGTCGGCACGGGATCGTCTCGATCGGATGGTATTCGAAATCAAGCGCTCGTGCACGGATTCCGCGCCGACCGGAAGGCGTTGCCGATCAAAGGGTTTGGGGTTCCGGAACGGCGGCCGCCGATGACGCGGGCGACATTCCGGACCCGACGGCCGAATCGGGCGAATCAGCCGGCGACCGCCGGAGCGAGCACCTCCTCGCACCACTGCCGGAAACCGGTGGGGGAGTAGGATTCCGGTGTGCGAGGCGTGTCGTAGAGGCCGTCGTCGACGGCGGCCGACATATCCGCCAGCCCCTGCGCCCAGGCCGCGCTCATCCCGTGCGCCGTCAGCGATGCCGTGTAGTCGGCCGCCGAGACCTGCTGGTAGCCGATCGGGCGGCCGAGTACCTCGGACATGATGCGCGCCATATCGTTGTGCGACAGATCTTCCGGACCGCGGATCTCCACGCTGTCCTGTCCGGTCCAGGAATCGTCGAGCAGCAGCCGGGCCGCGACGGCCGCGATATCCCGTGTGGCACAGGCGGGCAACCGGTGATCGCCGGATACGGTGCCGAAGAAGGTGCCGAGGTTCCGGATCGGATCGACCTGCCGCAGCATATTGTCCATGAATCCGGGCGGGCACAGCGACCGGTAATGCACCCCGCTGCTCTCGATCAGCGCGTCCATCGCGAAAATCGCCGAGATCTGTCCCGCCTTGCGGCCGTTGGCGCGACCGAGGCTCGAGACGGCGACGATCCGGCCGATGCTGTCGAGCGCCTCGCACAGCGGCGTCACGAATTCCAGCAGGTGACCGGGCACGCTGGGCGCCGACGGATTCGGCGGAACCAGCCAGAACACGGTGTCGGCGCCCTTCACCGCGGCGGCGACGACCTCGCGATCGGAGGTCGATCCCTGGACCACCTCGACCCGCTCGCGGATGTGCGGGGCCAGGCGCGCCGGATCGCGGGCGATCACCCGGATCGGCTGGTCGCTGCCGGCCACGAGATCGAGGACCTGCTGTCCGATACTGCCTGTAGGTGTGGTTACGACGATCATGAACTACTCCTGAACGAGTGCGACGTAAGTAAACTACACCGTACCGTTTACTTTGACGGAAGGGAAGACCGCATGGCGAGGCGTGGTGATCGGCTGCGCGAACACATCCTGTGGACGGCCAAGGACGTCTTCCTCGAGGTGGGGTTCGAGCGGACGTCGATGGATGTGCTGGCCGCGCGCGCCGAAACCTCGAAGCGAACCCTGTACGCGCATTTCGAGAACAAGGACGCGCTGTTCCTCGCCGTCGTCGACTTCGTGCGAGGGCTGCATCTGAACCGGCTGGGGACTCCCGAGGACTACGGTGACGACCGACTGGCCGCGGTGACCGGATACTGCGTCGGATTCCTCCGGTCGGTGGTCTGGGTCCAGTCCGTGCGCACCTGCCGGCTGGTGATCGCCGAGGCGGAGCGGGTACCGGCGGCCGCCGCCGATTTCTACGACGCCATCTTCGCGACCACCCGGCGCAATCTCACCGCATTCGTGGCGGCGAAGTGGCAGCTGCCCGAATCCGAAGCGCTCGCCGCCGTCGACGAAATCTTCTCTCTCACAATCCATCCGCGCTTCACGGCGGTCCTGTTCGGCATCGAGGAAGCGCCGGACGAGTGGCCCGAACGGCAACCGGCCACGACCGATCCGGACCACGAGCGAATTCGCCGGATCGTCACCGGAGTACTCGGGGACGCCTGACCCGTCGAGTCCGCGAATCTGTCGGTGCCCGTCCTTAGGGTGTGCGCATGGCGCTGACCTTCGAGCGGTACTGCGATGAGATCGTTGCCCAGACCGACTTGCTGCGAGCCACACTCGCGCATGCCGATACCGCGCTTCCCGTCCCGACCTGTCCGGGCTGGACCGTGGGCCAGCTGGGACGCCACCTCGGCGGTGCGCAGCGGTGGGCACGGGCGGCCGTGGCCGGCCGGGTTCGAGAACCGTTGCCGGAGGACGACTTCGCGTTCCGGGATCTGTCCGGATATCTGGACGAGGACCCCGAACAATTACGTGATTGGCTCGCCGAGGGTGCCGCGGAGTTGTCCGCCGAACTGCGCGAGGCGGGGCCCGGCCTCGCGCTCTGGACGCCGGTGCCGGTCGTGCCGACCACGGACTTCTATGCCCGCCGCTTCACCCACGAAACGCTGATCCATCGCGCGGATGCCGCGCTCGCGCTGGGTGCCGAATATCACGCCGCGCCGGATGTGGCCGCGGACGCCATCGACGAATGGCTGGAACTGGGCTCGCTACCGGTGATGTTCGACTACAAGCCGGAGGCGCGGGAACTGCTGGGGCCCGGTCGCACGCTGCACTTCCATGCCACCGACACGTCCGAGGAGTTGCAAGCCGAATGGATCGTCGATCTCACCGGCGACGCCATCGGCTGGCGGCGCGCCCACGAGCGCGCCGCGGTCGCGATTCGCGGGCCGCTCACCGAACTCCTGCTGGTGATCTACCGGCGCCGGCCGGTCGAGGACGCCGATATCGAGATCCTGGGCGAGCGGGAACTGTTCGACTTCTGGCTCGATCGGGTCAGCTTCGGGTGAGTAGCGGGCCCGCAACGAGCCGCAGGCCCGGCGCTCGGGTCCCGCGGCTCAGGCCAGCGGATACTGCCCGGGCGGGTAGTTCCCGCCGAACCCGCCGCCCGGCGTGCCCGCGCCGCCCGTGCCGATGAGGTCGGAGATGAGGGTGATCACCGATTGGCCGATCGCCAGCACGTCCGAGCCGATCGTGCCGAAATAACCCGCAAACGTGGAGAGCATGGGTCCGCCTTTCCCGGGGCATCTGGGGTCGTTCGCTATCAGGGTGACATATCGGTGATACCCGGTTGCGGCAATCTCATTGACGCTCACGGGTTTCGGGGTGAATGTCCGCGGTTGTCCGATCCGTCGGGTGGGCCGGTGGGGGCGCCGTGGTGCTCGGGCGGTGGTACGCCCACCCCCGGTTATGAATGGGATTGCATCATCATGCATAATCATTTGCAGTTGATGTGAGCCGTCCGAGGGCGGGTAGCGGCGGCACATCGCACCGGTGACATCGCGCACCCCTACGCATACGCACGAACCTGAGGAGCATCAGATATGGCCGATCGCGTCGTACTCGCCTATTCCGGCGGGTTGGACACCTCCGTTGCCATCAGCTGGATCGGCAAGGAGACCGGGGCCGAGGTGGTCGCCGTCGCGATCGATCTGGGTCAGGGCGGCGAGGACATGAACGTGGTGCGCCAGCGCGCACTGGACTGCGGCGCGGTCGAGGCCATCGTGGTCGACGCCCGGGACGAATTCGCCGACGAGTACTGCCTGCCGACCGTGCAGGCCAACGCCCTCTACATGGGCCGCTACCCGCTGGTGTCCGCGATCAGCCGCCCGTTGATCGTCAAGCACCTGGTCGAGGCGGCCGAGTACCACGGCGCGACCACCGTCGCGCACGGCTGCACCGGTAAGGGCAACGACCAGGTTCGCTTCGAGGTCGGCATCGGCGCGCTCGCGCCCGATCTGAACGTCATCGCCCCCGTGCGCGACTACGCGTGGACCCGGGAGAAGGCCATCGCCTTCGCCGAGGAGAACGCGCTGCCGATCACCGTCAGCAAGAAGTCGCCGTTCTCGATCGACCAGAACCTCTGGGGCCGCGCGGTGGAGACCGGCTTCCTCGAGGATCTGTGGAACGCGCCGACCAAGGACGTCTACGACTACACCGTCGACCCGACCGTCAACTTCGAGGCGCCCGACGAACTGATCGTCACCTTCGACAAGGGTGTGCCGATCGCGATCGACGGCCGCCCGGTCAGCGTGCTCGAGGCCATCACCGAGCTCAACAAGCGCGCGGGTCGCCAGGGCGTGGGCCGGCTGGACATGGTCGAGGACCGCCTGGTCGGCATCAAGAGCCGCGAGATCTACGAGGCGCCGGGCGCCATCGCGCTGATCACCGCGCACCAGGAGCTCGAGGCCGTCACCGTCGAGCGCGAACTCGGCCGCTACAAGCGTCAGGTCGAGCAGCGCTGGGGCGAGCTGGTCTACGACGGCCTGTGGTTCTCCCCGCTCAAGCGGGCCCTGGACGCCTTCGTGCGCGACACCCAGCAGCACGTCTCCGGTGAGGTGCGCATGGTGCTGCACGGCGGCAACGTCGTCGTCAACGGCCGCCGCAGCGAGGAGTCGCTCTACGACTTCAACCTGGCCACCTACGACGAGGGCGACAGCTTCGACCAGTCGCTGGCCAAGGGCTTCGTCCAGATCCACGGCCTGTCCTCCAAGGTCGCCTCGCGCCGGGACCTGTCCAAGAAGTAGGAAGCCGGCGGGCTCGGCCGCACGATCGGCCGAGTCGTGCGGCCGGTCGGGAGCAGCGGCAGCCGGTCGTCGCCGCGAGCGCTCGGTCATCGTTCGGTCGATGGCCGAGCCGCCGAGCAGGGTGTCCATGTCGGCGCGTGTGTCGAGCCGGAGGTGCGCTGTGATCGCCGCCGTAGCGCCGCGCGTGGCACACCGAATGCCGTTGCGTTTGGCAATCGTCGCCACAATGCCGGATCGCCTCCGGCGGGAAGTCGGCGTGATCCGGCCGCACCCACTCCTCGCCGAGCGTGTACATCCGTGGTGCGGAGTCCGGCGCCGCACCAGGCGCGGAGTAGCCTGCCACCGGGTGAAACCGCACGACCGCAGGGTGCGCATCGTGTAGGAGGCGACGCAGCCCGAACGGGAGGAGATGTCCGTGCGCAGTGACGACGACAGCTGGGATATCACCGAAAGTGTCGGCGCGACCGCCATCGGTGTGGCCGCGATGCGGGCGGCCGAGACCCGGCGCCCCGATGCGCTGTTCCGTGATCCCTACGCCGCGCGTCTGGTCGAGGCCGCCGGTTCGGGCTGGAGCCACATCATGCGCGCTCAGGTCGCGGCGACATCGGCCGGTGCGGATCCCGCCGGCGAGGGCGGGCATGCCTACAGCTCGCTGGCCGCGATGCTCATCGCTCGCACGGTCTACTTCGACGAGTACTTCGCTGCCGCCTCCGCCGCCGGCATCCGGCAGGTCGTGATCCTCGCGAGCGGACTCGACGCCCGTGCGTATCGGCTCGAATGGCCCTCCGGCACTGTGGTTTTCGAGATCGACCAGCCGAAGGTGCTGGAGTTCAAGAACTCCGTGCTCGCCGATGAGCAGCCCGCCGTCGACCGGCGCGCGATCGGCGTGGATCTGCGCCAGGATTGGCCGAAGGAGCTGTGGGACAACGGTTTCGATCCCACCGCACCGACCGCCTGGCTGGCGGAGGGACTGCTGCGCTACCTGCCCGGCGAGGCGCAGGACCGGCTGTTCGGCGATATCGCGGCGCTCAGCGCGCCCGGCAGCCGGATCGCCCTGAACATCGGACGCGGACGGAGCGAGGATTCGCCCGCACTGCAAACGATGCGGGAGCGCCGCAAGCGACTGCTCGCCGAGGCCGGGATCACGCTGAACCTCGAAGAACTCTGGTACCCCTGGGAGGGCCGTACCGACCCGCGCGACTGGTTCACCGCGCACGGCTGGGCCGTGACGGTCGGCGATCCGGTCGCCGTCCTGTCCGACCACGGCCGCGAGCAGCCCGAGGCCGCTCGCGCCGAACTGAACCGCCACATTTTGATGACCGCCACACGAGGAGACGAGAACCGATGAGCCAAGCCACCAACGAGGGCGCGCTGTGGGGTGGGCGTTTCGCCTCCGGCCCCGCCGCGGCCATGGCGGCGCTGAGCAAATCGACCCATTTCGACTGGGCGCTGGCGCCCTACGACATTCGCGCGTCCAAGGCCCACGCTCGTGTGCTGCACAAGGCCGGACTGCTGTCGGAGGCCGATCTGGCGGACATGCTGGACGGACTCGACCGGCTCGCGGCCGATGTCGCCTCCGGCGCCTTCACTCCGGCCGAATCCGATGAGGATGTGCACGGCGCGCTCGAGCGTGGTCTGATCGATCGGGTCGGCGCCGAACTCGGCGGCCGGTTGCGCGCGGGGCGCTCCCGCAACGATCAGGTGGCCACCCTGTTCCGCATGTGGCTGCGTGATGCGGTGCGCCGCATCGCCTTCGGCGTGCTCGAGGTCGTCGACGCCCTGGTCGAGCAGGCCGCCGCGCATCCGGATGCGGTGATGCCCGGCAAGACCCACCTGCAGGCGGCCCAGCCGGTGTTGCTGGCTCACCAGCTGCTCGCCCACGCGCACCCGCTGTTGCGCGACGTCGACCGGCTACGCGATTTCGACAAACGCGCGGCGATCTCCCCGTACGGTTCGGGCGCGCTGGCCGGATCGTCGCTGGGGCTCGATCCCGAGGCCATCGCCGCCGACCTGGATTTCGATGCGGCCGCGGCCAATTCGATCGATGCGACCTCCGCACGCGACTTCGCCGCCGAGGCCGCCTTCGTCCTCGCGATGATCGCGGTCGATCTGTCGCGCATGGCGGAGGAGATCATCATCTGGAGCACACCGGAATTCGGCTACATCACCCTCGCCGATGCCTGGTCCACCGGATCGTCGATCATGCCGCAGAAGAAGAATCCCGACGTGTCGGAGCTGACCCGCGGTAAGGCCGGTCGCCTGATCGGCAACCTCACCGGCCTGCTCGCCACTCTCAAGGCGCAACCGCTGGCCTACAACCGGGACCTGCAGGAGGACAAGGAGCCGCTGTTCGATTCGGTCGCGCAGCTGGAACTTCTGCTGCCCGCCATCGCCGGTCTCGTCTCCACCCTGACCTTCCACACCGAGCGGATGGCCGAACTGGCGCCCGCCGGGTACACCCTGGCCACCGATATCGCGGAATGGCTGGTGCGCCAGGGCGTTCCGTTCCGCGTGGCGCACGAGGCGGCCGGTGCGTGCGTGCGCACCGCCGAAACCCGGGGCGTCGGCCTGGACGAGCTCACCGATGCCGAGTTCGCCGCCGTGGATCCGGCGTTGACGCCGCAGGTACGCGAGGTGCTCACGGTGCAGGGGTCCATCGCCTCCCGCAACTCTCGCGGTGGCACCGCCGGGGTGCGGGTCGCCGAACAGCTGGGCGAGGTCCGCGCCACCGCCGCCGAAGCCCGTACCTGGCTGCACTGACCCAGCGGGTAGTTGCCCGCGCTTCGGTCACCGCGCCCGATATCGTGCGCGCTATGATGTTCCTCTTTCTCGGATTGGCCATCGTGACCGAGGTGTCGGCGACGGTGTCGCTGAAGCTGTCCGAGGGGTTCACCAAGCTGGTGCCCTCCCTCGTCGTGGTGGTCGGCTACGTGGCGGCGTTCATCTTCCTGTCGCAGGCGCTGAAGCGGGGGATGTCGGTCGGTGTCGCCTACGGGGTGTGGTCGGCGATCGGGGTGGCGCTGGTCGCCACGATCGGCGTGCTGTTTCTCGACGAGCCGCTGTCCGCGGTGCAGATCGGCGGCATCGCGCTGCTGATCGCCGGGGTGCTGGCGCTGGAACTGGGCGGCGCGCACTGACGCGCGCTCAGTCCTGAACGCGCACAGCGTATTCCGCCTGCTCGAGCTCGTCGAGAACATCGTCGCGATGGGCGGGGCCGCGGGTCTCGAGGGTCAGCTGCACCTCCACCTCGTCGATGGCCAGCGCGGCGGGAGTACGCGAATGCACCACGTCGAGCACATTCGCGCCGGTGCCGGCGACGGCATCGAGTAACCGGCTCAGACTGCCCGGCCGATCCGAAATGGTGATCCGCACGGCGAGGTAGCGCCCGCCGGTGCTGAGCCCGTGGCCGATGATGCGAGTCAGCAGGATCGGATCCACATTGCCGCCGGAAATGATCGCGCAGACCGGTCCGCGCAGGCGCAGTTCCTCGGCGGGCAGGCTCAGCAGCGCCGCGACCGCCGCCGCGCCCGCCGGTTCCACGACGAGTTTCGCCCGTTCCAGGCACAGCAGCACGGCCGCCGAGAGCGCGTCCTCGCCCACGGTGACGATCGTCGGCTGATGGGCGATGACATGGGCGAACGGCACCTCACCGGGTCGCCCGACGGCGATGCCGTCGGCGATGGTCGACATACCTTGCAGGGCAACGGGTTCCCCGGTACGCAGCGAATCTGGCCAGGCTGCCGCCAGCGCCGCCTGCACGCCGATCACCCGCACCTGCGGTGCGGCCGGGTGCAGGGCCGCGGCGACACCCGCGAGCAGTCCGCCACCCCCGGTCGGCACCAGTACGGTCCCGACGTCCGGAAACTGTTCCAGCAGCTCCGAACCGACGCTCGCCTGGCCCGCGACGATATCCGGATGGTCGAAGGGATGGATCAGCGTCGCCCCACTGCGATCGGCGAATTCCTGGGCCGCGAGCAGCGCCTCGTCGACCGTCTCGCCCACCTGATGAACGGTGGCGCCGTAGGCGCGGGTGGCGACGAGTTTGGGCAGAGGCGCTCCCACCGGCATGAACACCGTCGAGGCGATGCCCAAAGTCGTTGCGGCCCAAGCAACTCCCTGCGCATGATTGCCGGCGCTCGCGGCCACCACCCCGTGGGTGCGTTCTGCCGGGGCGAGATTGGCGATCCGGAAGTACGCGCCGCGCGGCTTGAACGACCCCGTGCGCTGCAAATTCTCGCATTTGAGCCGCACATCGGCGCCGGTCCGCTCGGACAGCACCCGCGAGGCGATCATCGGGGTGCGGCGGATGACGGGCGCCAGCATCTCCCGGGCCGCGCTGATGCGATCGAATCCGATCAGCTCCATGCGGCCATGCTGCCAGACACCTGCGGTGAATCCTCGCAGCCGGACGCGCGATGGTGGTGTGAGCCGGCCCGCAAAATCCGCACGATGCGGGGTAATTGAACCCACACCGCTGAATGCGCTTTTGAAAGGCGGAATTAAGTAGCCTGGGGGAATGCAGTTGTCGCGATTCACCGATCTGGGGCTGCGGGCGATGATGCGGCTCGCGGTGAGCAGCGGCGTCGAGGAGCGGGTTACCGCGAAGCTGATCGCCCGGCAGGTCAACGCCTCCGAGCACTACGTCGCCAAGGCCGTCACCAAACTCTCCGAGCTGGGCCTGGTGGCCTCGCAGCGCGGCCGCGCCGGTGGCATCTTCCTCACCGACGCCGGTCGCACCGCCACCGTCGGGCAGATCGTGCGCGGCCTCGAGGGGGCGGCCGAAGTGGTCGACTGTGTGGGTGAGCACCCCTGCCCGATGGCCGGGGCGTGTCGTCTGCGGCGGATCCTGGCGGAGGCGCAGGAGTCGTTCTATCGAGAACTCGACCGCTACACACTCAGTGATCTGGTCGATCAACGGACGCAGCAATTACTGCATCTGTCGGCCTCGCCGAAATTGCCGTTCGGCGGTTTCGCGGCCGATATTCCCGCCGTGTCCTGACCCCATCGCCTCTTCGTGATGCGCTGTGCACCAACACCTTCGGCGGCACAGCGCATTTCCTGTATTCGAACGAAAATGTGGCGCGGACAACATAATCCGCACCCGGAACCGTAATTGAACACACGGGCTCGGAAATGGATTCGAGGCACCCGAAATGGTTACCGTGGAATTCGCCCGGTGATGCACCGGAATTGTTGCTCGAAGAGGAGTTTCACCATGACGACCGCGTCGACATCGGCCCTGGACACCAGCGCCGAACTGGAACCGCATCACGCCGAGATCGTGCGGGCGACCCTGCCGGTGATCGGGGCGCGGATCGACGACATCACCGCCGAGTTCTATCGGCGTCTCTTCGCGGCACACCCCGATCTGCTGCGCAACGTCTTCAATCGCGGCAACCAGGCCCAGGGGGAGCAGCAGCGCGCGCTGGCCGCCTCGATCGCCACGTTCGCCACCCACCTCGTCGATCCGAACCTGCCGCATCCGCGCCAGCTGCTGGCCCGCATCGGGCACAAACACGCCTCGCTCGGGGTGGTGCCCGACCAGTATCCGATCGTGCACGAGCATCTGTTCGCGGCGATCGTGCACGTGCTGGGCGAGGCGGTCACCCCGGAGGTCGCGGCCGCCTGGGACCGGGTCTACTGGCTGATGGCCGACACCCTGATGGGATTCGAGAACGAGTTGTACTCGGACGCCGGTGTCGAACCGGGCGCGGTCTTCCGTGAGGTCCGGGTGGTGGAGCGCGTCGAGGACCCCGCCGAGACCGTCACCTTCGTCGTGGAATCCGCCGACGCGGCCACGCCGCTTCCCGGCTTTGTTCCGGGACAATATGTTTCGGTCGGCGCCGATCTGCCCGACGGCGCCCGGCAGTTGCGCCAGTACAGCCTCGTCAACGCTCCCGGCGCGGGCCGGCTGGCCTTCGCGGTGCGCCGTGTCACCGCCGCCGGCGACCGCCCCGAGGGTGAGGTGTCGTCGTGGCTGCACACCGACGTCGAGGTGGGCGACCGGCTGCAGATCACGCTGCCGTTCGGCGATCTGACCATCGACACCGCCGCGCGGACGCCGCTGGTGCTCATCTCGGCCGGTATCGGCGTCACGCCGATGGTCGGAATCCTGGAATATCTCGCGGCCGCCGGGTCGCCGCGCCGCGTGCTGGCGCTGCACGCCGACCGCGCCGCCTCCACGCACCCGCTGCGCGGCACCCAGGCCGATCTGGTCGCCGGTCTACCGGATGCCGAGCTGCACGTCTGGTACGAGGAGCCCACCGCCGGTGCGCACGCGGGCCTGCTGTCGCTGGCCGGCATCGACCTGCCCGAGGACGCCGACATCTATCTGTGCGGCGGCACCGGTTTCCTGCAGGCGGCACGGGCCCAGCTGAAGGCGGCCGGCGTGTCCGACGAACGGGTCCACTTCGAACTGTTCGCGCCCAACGACTGGCTGCTGGATCTTTGAGCGGTCAGCGCCCTGTGCGCGCCGCGGCGAGCACTCCGTGCAACCAGGGCGTGAAATCCGCTGGGGCGGAGGCGATATCGGCCTCCAGCCGATCGGGCTCCGCCCAGCGCACCGCGGCCACCTCGGCCGGGTCGGGATGGTCGGGCACGCCGGCGAACTCGCCGATCAGCACATGATCCCACTCGTCCTCGACCCGCCCGGTCGCCGGATCGTCGGCCCGATAGCGATAGACGCCGACCTCGCGCAGTTCCGCGCTCACCCGCAGTTCCTCACCCAGCCGGACCGCGGCGGCCTCGGCGAGGGACTGCCCCGGCGCCGGATGTCCGCAGCAGGTGTTGGACCAGCGCAGCGGGAACCGGGTCTTGACCGCGGCCCGCTGCTGGAGCAGCACCCGGCCGTCCGGCCCGAACAGCAGCACCGAGAATGCGCGGTGCAGCCGTCCGGGCGCGGTGTGGGCATCGGACACCGGGCAGATTCCGGTCGCGCGGCCCTGCTCGTCGACCAGTTCGACGGGCAGGGACTCGCGGTCGACCGTGCTGTCGGTGGAGGTGATGTGGGTGCCGGTCACGGTCCCACCTTATCGGCGGCTGTCACCAGGGGAAGGAACCTGCCCTCGCGATATGCCGCTCGGCGACGACGGTGCCGCCGCAGCCGGCCCGGGCCTCCGCCGGCCGGTCGCCGGGGCCGATATCGGTGGGGAAGCCCGCGCGGCGATCGGTCCCGGCGATGGCCGAAATCGCCGGCGCGGTGAATTCCCCTCCGCAGGAGAGGCCTTCGGGCACCATCGCGGCCGGGTCGCCTACCGGCCGGGGCACGGTCGGCGCTGCGTGACCGTATTCGCGAAAACGTGGCGCCGCCTGCCGCATCCGCACCCCGTCCGTGCGCAACCTGTGATCGCGGATGGGACCGATCACACCAGGCCCGCAGTAGGCTGTCGATGTGGCAGGCTCGACCCGCACGCAGGGGGCGTGAAGGTGTGAGCGCAGGGCGCAAGGGCTGGGAGTGGTTGTGAAATTCGATACGAGAACCCTGACGGGACCGGCGCGACGGTTGATGGCGACCGCGCAGAACGGTCTCGAGGTCATCCGTTTCGGCGGCCTCGCCCACGATGTGGAGTCCTCGCCCTTCGAGGTCACCGAGCGCAAGCGGATGTACCGGCTGCGCCACTACTTCCCGGACGACCCGGCCGCCGACCGGCCCGTCGCGCTGCTGGTGCCGCCGCTGATGGTCAATGCCGACATCTACGACGTCAACGCCGAGGGCGGCGCTGTCGGTATCCTGCATCGCGCCGGAATCGATTGCTGGGTACTGGATTTCGGCTCGCCCGCCACAGAGGAAGGTGGCTGGCAGCGCGATCTGGCCGACCACGTCCTCGCCCTGTCGAGCGCGATCGACACGGTCAACGAACTGACCGGCCGCGGCGTGCACCTGATGGGGTACTCGCAGGGCGGCATGTTCGCCTACCAGGCCACCGCCTTCCGCTACGGCAAGGGCGTGCAGAGCATCGTCACCTTCGGCAGCCCGGTCGACATCGTCGCGGGGCTGCCGTTCGGACTGCCCTACGGGCTGGTGTCGGAGGTGGCCGATTTCGTCGCCGACCACGTCCTCACCCGGTTGCCGATCACCGATGCGATGGTGCGCGTCGGTTTCCAGTTGCTCGACCCGGTGAAGACGGCGAAGGCCCGTATCGACTTCCTGCGCCAGCTGCACGACCGAGAAGCGTTGCTGCCCAAGGAACGTCAGCGCCGCTTTCTCGAACACGACGGCTGGGTGGGCTATTCCGGACCCGCGGCGGCCGATCTGCTCAAGCAGTTCGTCGCCCACAACCGAATGATGTCCGGTGGCTTCGTCATTCGCGATCAGCCGATCTCGCTGGCCGAAGTCAAATGCCCCATCCTCGCCTTCGTCGGCGAGGTCGACGATATCGGCCAGCCGGCCGCGGTGCGCGGCATCGTGCGCGCGGCGCCCAATGCCGAGGTCTACGAGGCCACGCTGGTGGCCGGGCATTTCGGCCTGGTGGCGGGCAGTACCGCCACCAACCAGACCTGGCCGCTGGTGCGCGACTGGGTGAACTGGCTGGGCGGGAACGCCGACCTGCCCGAACAGATCGCGCCCATGCACGAGCACGTCGCCGCCGACCGCCAGACCACCGCGGCCACCCGGGTCGTGCACACCGCGGCCACGCTGGCCGAGGCCGGCGCCGGAATCGGCGCGGCGTTCGGCAGCCTGGCCGGAAACGCGCTGCGCGGATCCAGGGAGCTCACGGGGGAGGCCGCCCGTGCGCTGCCCCGGCTGACCCGGCTCGGCATGATCCAGCCGCACACCCGGATCTCGCTGGGCCGCCTGCTCGCCGAACAACAGCGCAACGCGCCGATGCGCGAGCTGTTCCTCTTCGACGACCGGGTGCACACCCACGCCGCGGTCGGCGCCCGCATCGACAACGTGGTGCGCGGGCTGATCTCGGCGGGCGTACGCCCCGGCACCCGCGTCGGAGTGCTGATGGAAACCCGCCCGAGCGCGCTGGCCTCGGTCGCGGCACTCTCGCGGATCGGGGCGGTCGCGGTGCTACTGGCGCCCGGTGGCGAGACCGCGCGGGCGGTCGAATCGACCGGGACCACGGTGATCGTGGCCGATCCGGAGAACCTGCGGGCCGCGGCCGCCGCCGGAACCCGGGTCCTGGTGCTCGGCGGCGGCAATGCCCGCACACTCGACATCCCGGACGGCGCGGACGTCGTCGACCTGGAGCAGGTCGACCCGGCGGCGGTGGACCTGCCGGGCTGGTTCCGGCCCGATCCCGGATTGGCGCGCGAGCTGGCGTTCATCCTGGTCACCGGTACCGGCGACAAACTCGACCTGAAGTACATCACCAACCACCGGTGGGCGCTGTCGGCCTTCGGCACCGCGACGGCGGCCGACCTGGACCGCCGGGATACGGTGTATTGCCTCGCACCGCTGCATCATTCGTCGGGCCTGCTGGTGAGTCTGGGCGGTGCGGTGGCCGGTGGCAGCCGGATCGCGCTGGCCCGCTCGCTGGATCCGCCCAGCTTCGCCGCCGAGGTGCACCGCTACGGCGTCACCGTGGTCACCTACACCTGGACCATGCTGCGCGACATCCTCGACGTGGAGACCTTCCCCGCCGGCCATTCGCATCCGATCCGGCTGTTCATCGGCTCCGGCATGCCGGCCGGTCTGTGGCGGCGCACCACGGAGCGGTTCGCGCCCGCGCGGGTGCTGGAGTTCTACGCCTCCATCGAGGGTGACGTCGTGCTCGCCAATGTGGCGGGCGTGAAGATCGGCTGCAAGGGCCGGCCGGTGCCGGGCACGGCGAAGGTGGAACTGATCTCCTACGATCCGATCGCCGAACAGATCGTCACCGACACCCGGGGCTTCGCGCGCCGTGCCGCCGACAACGAGGTGGGCCTGCTGATCGGGCGGGCCGCCGACACCGTCGACATCTCCCGCGGCGGCCTGCGCGGGGTCTTCACCGCCGGTGATGCCTGGATGCCGACGGAAAATCTGTTCCGCCGCGACAGCGACGGCGACTACTGGCTGATGGACCGCCGCGACACCGTCATCGCGACCGCCCGCGGGCCGGTCTACTCCCAGCCGATCGTGGACGCGCTCAACGACATCACGGCCGTCGATATGGAGGTCGCCTTCGGCCGCCGCACCACGAGCACCACGCTCGCGGTCGCCGTGGTGAGCGTGCGCGCGGGCCACCGCCTCGAACCCGCCGACGTCACCGAGGGCCTGCGCTCCCTCGACCCCGCCCAGCGTCCCGACATCGTGCAGGTGGTCGACGAAATCCCGCGCAGCTCGAGCTTCCGTCCCGCCACCCATGCGGTGCGATCGGCCCTTCGCCTGGAACCGAACGAGAACACCTGGTACTACAACCGGGAATCGGAGAGCTACGAAGTGCTCACCCCGGAGGTCGCGGCCGCACTGCTGGGATAGGTGCCACGAGGTCTCCCGCTCACACCGTGAACGCGGTGACCGTCTCGATGACGCGCGCGACCTGCTGATCGCTCAGATCCGGCCACAGCGGCAGGCGCAGCAGAGTCGCCGAGAATTCGTCGGTGCGCGGGCAGGGAACCGTGGTGCGGCCGAGTTTCTGCCCGGCCGGGCTCGAATGCAGCGGCACGTAGTGGAACGGGGCCGAAATGCCTTGTTCGCGAAGGTATCCGATCAACGCGTCGCGGGTGTCCTCGGTGGGGGTGCGCAGGTAGTACAGATGCGCGGTGTGCTCGCGATCG
Source organism: Nocardia sp. AB354 (assembly GCF_049538315.1). Taxonomy (NCBI): domain Bacteria; kingdom Bacillati; phylum Actinomycetota; class Actinomycetes; order Mycobacteriales; family Nocardiaceae; genus Nocardia; species Nocardia sp. AB354. The sequence goes on from NZ_JBMVFU010000014.1 coordinate 206,091, forward strand.
TCCGGTACCTGCATCAACCGCACGTCGTTGCGCGCTGCCCACTGCGGCAGTGCGGCGGCGTAGGCGTTCCACACCCGCATCCGCCCGGCCTGGATCCGGTCGAATTCGGCCAGCTGCGCATCGAGCACTGCGGCATTCAACTCACTGGGAAGATAACTCGATCCGATGTCCTGCCAGGAGTACTTGTCGACCGCCCCGCGCAGGAACCGGGCCCGGTCGGTGCCCTTCTCGCGGATGATCTCGGCGCGCCCCATCAGGATCTCGTCGGTGAGCAGGATGGCCCCGCCCTCACCGCAGTGCACGTTCTTGGTGTCGTGGAAGCTGAGCGCGCCCACGGTGCCGATCGTGCCCAGCGGCCGTCCGCGCCACCGGCCGCCGAGGCCGTGCGCGGTGTCCTCGACGATGGCCAGGCCGTGCGCCTCGGAAATCTCGAGCAGCCGGTCCATATCGGCGCCCACTCCGCCGTAGTGGATGACCACGATCGCCTTGGTGTGTTCGGTGACCGCCGCGGCCACCGACTCAGGATCGAGGTTGCCGCGCTCGTCGATATCGGCGAAGACGCAGGTGGCCCCGCGCATCGCGACCGCCGTGGCGGTGGAGGTGAAGGCGAAACTGGGCACGATCACCTCGTCGTCGGGCCCCAGTTCGAGCAGCAGCCCGGCCATCTCCAGCGCATGGGTGCACGAGGTGGTCAGCAGGGTGTGCGGGGCGCCGGTGATGGCGCGCAATTTCGCCGTCGCCGCCGCGGTGAACGGCCCGTCGCCGTGACTGTGGTCCGAGGCCAGGACGGCGGCCAGATTCGTCAGCTCGGCCTGGGCGCGGTAGGGACGGCTGAAGAGGATGCGGTCAGTGCTCACCCGGATTGTGTCCCCCGATTGCTGCGGCCGTGGTCGGAACCCGCGCCTCGGCATGCGGACGCGGTGTCGGGGAATCTACCGTCAGATACAGCGGTTTGCCCACCAGCACGTGCAACGCCACACCCAGATACTCCGCGATCAGGCCGAGCGAGAACAGGATCGCGCCCGAGACCAGCAGCAGCACCACGATGATCGAGGCCCAGCCCTCGGGGTCGTGACCGCTGCCGAACAGGGCATTCCAGATCACCACCGCGGCCATCACCGCACCACCGGCGGCCAGGGTCACGCCCAGCAGGCTCACCAGGCGCAGGCCGCGGGTTCCGCTGCACAGCACCATCTTCCAGAACAGCGAGAACAGCCGGCGGTAGTTGTAGCCGGACTCTTCGCGGCCCTCCGCGCGCAGGACCACCGGCGCCTGCGCGGTGTTGTCCACCACCCAGGTCAGCGCCACATCCAGATACACCCCGTTGGAGGCGACCTCGGCGAGCTGACGGCCGATATCGCCGCGGATCAGCCGGTAGCTTTCGAAGCGGGTGGAATCGGGGAAGGCGAAGACCGTCGCCAGCACCACCTTGGCGCCGCGCGAGGTGAGGTTGCGCAGCACGCCGTGCGGGCGGGTGTTGGTCGGCTTCGAATAGACCAGATCCGCGCGCTGCGCGAGCGCGGTGTCGAGGAAGGCGCCGATGAATCCCGGATCGTGTTGGCCGTCTTCGTCCATCGTGACGATCCATTCGCCGCGCGCGGCGGCCATGCCGGCGATGGTGGCCGCGTCCTGGCCGAAGTTGCGGCTCAGCCAGATCACGCGCACCTGCGGGTATTCGGCGGCGAGCCGCTGCAGCACGATGTCGGAGCGGTCGGGGCCGTGATCGTGGACCAGCACGATCTCCTCGACCGCGAAGCTGTTGCCGTCCGGCGTGCGCGCGGACTCCGCCAATCCGTGCAGTTCGGCGACCAGTCCGGCGATGGTCTGCTCGCCGCGATACACCGGGATCACCACCGAGACCGCATGCACTCGCTCGCCGCCGCCGGTGACCGGCGGGTGAACATTCGGTGTCGAAGCCTGCCCGGCGGCAGGGGGATATGCGGTTGCGGACGGAATCGGCATCAGCTGGTTCGACTTTCGATGACGGTGCGCACCGGAACTCCTCGCCTGTATCCAGAGCCCGAATCGGGGTGAACTCTAACACGCTGCTGGTCACCGGCTTCGGCTGCGCGAGAGGGGCGGCGGTTCCGGGGGCGATGCCCGCGAGCGCGCGGGCGGGTAGGGTCTGTCAATCGTGGTGGAAAGTGCAGTGTCGACGACGGCGCTCGCGGAGCCCGGGAAGGATCGGCGCGATGTCGCCGTCGAGAATGGGCGGCCCGCCGCTCCCCGGCCCGAGTCGAGCGCCGCGGGGCATCCGCGGCAGACCGTGTTCCGATGGGGAGCGGTCACCGCGATCGGGGTCATTGCCGGATATGTCGCGGTGCTGCTCGCCAACGCGCGGCATTTCTACACCGACGACACCGAATCCCAATACACCCCGCTGTGGGTGATGCTCGGCCGGCACCTGCGCGAGGGCCATCTGCCGCTGATGGTGCCCGAGCAATGGATGACCGGGAACTACACCATGGAAGAGGCGGGCCTGTTCAACCCGCCGCAACTGCTGATCGATCTGATCGCACCGTCGGTGGACAATCTCGCGCTGCTGGCGACGGTCGTCAAACTGATCTTCTCGATCATCGCCGCACTCGGCGTGTACCGGGTCTGCCTGGTCTACGGCAGTCGCGCGTCCTGGGCCGCCGTGGCGGGCATCGCCTTCCCGCTCTCGGGCTGGTTCCTGTTCTTCGACGAGGCCAGCTGGGTCACCTCGCTGACCGGCACCGCCTGGATGCTGCACGCCTGGGCCAGTGCGGTCCGCTACGCCCGCGGCCCGGCAGGGGATCGGTCGCGCTACGGCGGCACCCGCGGTTACGGGCCGATTCCGTTGTTCGTCTACCTGTATCTGGCGATTTCGGTCGAATACGTCTTTCCGGCCGTCGAGGCGGCGCTGATGTTGGTCGCCGTGGCGGTGGGAGAGCTCGTCGTCCAACGCGCCTGGCGCCCGGTGCTGCGGGTGGCGGTGGTCGCGGGCGCGGCCGGTATGGCCGGTTTGATGACGTATCTACCGAGCATGTTGTCCGCGACGGTGAGCTGGCGGGGCAACTCGCAGATCAACAACGACCGGTTCCTCACAGTGCCGTGGTCGGAATCGCTGAATGCCAGCCTGCCCTCGGCGATGCCTGCGTTCACCTCCTGGTGGGGGTATGTGCAGCCACTGCCGGTCACCTATATCGCGTGGTTCCTGATTCCGGCGCTGGCATTCGTCGACTGGAATCGCGCGCGCCGGGTGTGGCGGGAACTGATCTCGGTGGCGCTGTTCGCGATCATGTTCCTGATGTGGACGGCCGGACCGGGCACGGTCGGCCCGCTGCGCTGGCCGGCGCGGGTGCTGCCGATGGTGGCGGTCGGCCTGCTGATCCTGGTCTGCGTGCTGCTGGGCCGATTCGGCACGGTGCGGGACTGGCGCCCGCGCGCGGTGGCGGCGGCGGTGCTGATCGGATTGCTCTGGGTGCGAACGTTTTCCGCCGATCCGCACCACATCTGGTGGCATGTGCTCTCCGCGCTCGCGGTCGCGGCACTGGGCGCCGGCGTGGTGTGGCTGTGGGCGCGCCGCGGAAGTGGGGCGGCCGCGCTGGCGACCGTCGTCGCCATGCTCCCGATCGCCTACCTGCAGGTGAGTCTGGTCCAGCCGACGCCGATGGGCTGGAATCTGCCCGTGCACCGCTCCGAGGCGGAGGCGGCGTTCCCGGCATTCGACGGTGTCACCATTCAGCTCGGCGACCGCGGACTGCTGCAGCCGGCGGACAAGAGTCTGCAGGGCGCCTACGGATCGCTGGTGTTCGGCAACTTCGCCAAGGACGTGCATCGCAACTACGTCAACGGCTACACACCCAACGGGCACTACTGGTTCGGCGAAATGCTGTGCATGCGATGGGATTCCAGCGTCTGTCCGGACTCGTTCCGGCGGCTGTTCACCGCCGAGCCGATCACCGGTCGCGCCCCGGTGGACCTGATGAAACTCGACCGGGTCGTGCTGCAGCGGGCGATGTTCCCCGACCTCGGGAACCAGCCCGCGCCGCCCGGCTGGAAGTGGGTCGGCTACCCGGGCCACGAACGCTACATCTGGGTGCTCGAGCGGGAGCAGGGTCCGGTGTCGACCACGAACGGCCGCATCTCCGACGCGCACGACGTACAGGCGACCTCACTGTCGGAATCGGACCGCACCAGCCGGGTGCGCGTGAGCTCGGCCGACGGCGGTCGCGTGGTACTCGCGCGGCTGAACTGGCCCGGCTATCGCGCCACCCTCGACGGCCACGAACTCCCGATCCGCGAGATCGCGAAATCGATCATCGCCGTGGATATCCCGGCCGGCACCCGGGACGCCACGCTGGAGGTCTCCTGGGAGCCGCCGGGCTGGCGTATCGGTGTCGCCGGCGCGGTCGGCGGCCTGGTGCTGCTGGCGGTGATGCAGTGGCTGTACCTGCGTTCCCGCCGGCGCGCGAGCGAATCCGGCGATTCGGTGAAACAGGAAGCAGCGGAAGTGGTTTCGTGAGCGTCGGCGCGGACGGAACGGCCGCGGCGCGGGCGGCGGGGGAGCCGGACATCCCGCCACCGGGTCTGCTGCTGCGACTGATTCGCCGCCAGGAGATCGCGTTCGCCGCGGTCGGGGCGGCCAACACGCTGCTGGGCATGGTGCTGACGGTGATGTGGCTGAAAGTGTTGCCCGGCGGCTGGCCGCCCGCGGTGGCGGTGGCACTGGCCTACGCGATCAGCATCGTGTTCGCCTTCTTCGCCCATCGCACCCTGGTCTTTCGAGTGCGCGGTCACCTGATCGCCGACTTCCTGCGATTCGTCGCGGTCAACTCGGGCGGGTTGATCTTGAACATGGCGGGCGTGCAGCTCGCGGTCGGGGTGTTCGACCTGCCGGAGACCCCCGCCACGGTGGTCGTGATGGGCGCGGTGGCGGTGCTCAGCTTCTTCGGGCATCGGCACATCTCGTTCCGCCGGGCGGCCCGGCCCGCGGATTCGGCGGGCGGGTAGGTTGTCGGATATGGCGGAGCAAACCCTGGACCCGACGTTGTTGAGCCTGCTGGCCTGTCCCGAGGACAAGGGGCCGTTGTCGCTGGTGCGCGACGCGGAGGGCAACAGCGTGCTCTACAACCCGCGCCTGCGTCGCGCCTACCCGGTCGACAACGGCATCCCGGTGCTGCTCGTGGACGAGGCGCGTGCGGTCGGCGACGCCGAGCACGAGTCCTTCACCGCCCAGGGCTGATTCCGGACGGCGGTAAGTCCGCCCAGCCGCCGGCGAAGGGCAGATCGCCCGTCAGATAGCGCTGGATGGTCGGCCCGACCGCCGCGGCCAGCTCGTCCAGCGGCATCGACGCCACGGGTTCGACCTGCAGAATCTTGCGCGCAACCAGCAGGCCGATCATCTGCGACACGGCCAGCACCACTCGCGTGGTCCCGCTGCCCGGTGGCGAATCCACCTTCTCCCGAACATCTTTCAGCGCGACCTCCAGCAGGAAGCTGCGGGCGAGCGCGGCATCGCCGCCGGCAAGGATGCCGCGAAAGGCCGCGACCGCGTGCACGCCGACCGAGGAATCCCATGCGCCGACCACGGTCCGGACCACGGTCTCGCCGAGCCGGTCGGGTTCGGCGGCCCGGATCGGCGCGCGGATCAGCTCCGGATCGATCGGCAGATTCAGTGCGGCGGAGAACAATTGCTGTTTGGTGCCGAAGTAGTGATGCACCAGCGCGGGATCGACCCCCGCCGCGCCCGCGATCGAGCGGATCGACGCCTTGTCGAATCCGACCTCGGCGAAACGGGTGCGTGCCGCATTCAGAATCGCCTCCCGGGTCCCCGATTCACCGGCCCGCCGCCCACTGCGGGCGCTCACACCATCGGTCACATCGCTCATGCTGTTCGCCTGCGTAGAGTGGCGGCGCCCAAAGTCAGTGCGACAGCGGCGAATGCGGCGACGATGCCGAGATCGCGCCACATCGCGGCGGTCGCGCCCGGATGGCGGGAGACCTCCTGCAGCGCGTCGACCGCATAGCTCAGCGGCAGCACATCGCTGATGATCTCCAGCCAGCGCGGCAGCTGATCGCGCGGCACCAGCAGCCCGCAGAGGAAGAACTGCGGGCCCACCACCAGCGGCATGAACTGCACGGCCTGAAATTCGGTGCGCGCGAAGGCGCTCGCCAGCAGTCCCAGCGCCACGCCCAGCACCGCGTCGACCACGGCGATCAGCAGCACGAGCCATGCGCTGCCCGCGGCATGCAATCCGAGCAACCAGAAGGAGACCAGACACGCCAGGCCCGCCTGCGCCGCCGCGGCGACGGAGAACGCCGTGCCGTATCCGCCCAGCAGATCCAGCTTCGACAGCGGTGTGGTCATCAGCCGCTCCAGCGTGCCCGAGGTCCGCTCGCGCTGCATGGCGATCGCGGTGATCAGGAACATCACGATGAATGGCAGGATGCCCAGCATGCTGATGCCGACGCGGTCGAACAGCGACGGCGCTCCCGGCATGGTCGGCGTCTCGTGATAGACGAAATACAGCAGTGCCATGAGCAGAGTCGGCACCAGCAGCAGCATGGCGACGGTGCGCCGGTCCGCGCGCAACTGACGCAGGATGCGCGCCGAGGTCGCGGTGTAGCAGCGCAGCGGCGGGCGTGACGGCGGGGCGAATGTCGTTGTCATCGCGGCTGTCCCATCGTGATGAGGGCGAGAAATGCGTTCTCCAAACTGGTTTCGCCGGTGTCGGCGCGCAGTTGGTCGGGAGTGAGCTGGGCCAGGAGATGGCCGTCGCGCATGAGCAGTAGCTGGTCGCAATGCTCGGCCTCGTCCATGACATGACTCGACACCACGAGGGTGCGGCCCTGAGCGGCGAGCTCGTGGAACTGCTTCCACAACTCGACCCGCAGCACCGGATCCAGTCCGACCGTCGGCTCGTCGAGGACCAGCAGTTCCGGGTCGGCGACCAGCGCACACGCCAGCGATGCCCGGGTGCGCTGCCCGCCGGAGAGTTGATTGCCCCGATGCCGGATATGCGGGCTCAGGCCGACCTGTTCGATCGCCGCGTGCACCGCTTCGGAGTCGCGGCCGTACAGCGCGGCGAAGTAGGAGACGTTGTCCAGCACGCTGAGATCGTCGTAGATACTCGGCGCCTGGGTGACGTAGCCGACGCGCGCACGCAGTCCGCGGGCGCCGGCCTCCTCGCCGAGCACCCGCACACTGCCGGCCTCGATCAGCTGGGTGCCGACGATGCTGCGCATCAAGGTGGTCTTACCGCAGCCGGACGGCCCGAGCAGGCCGGTGATGCTGCCCGCCGGAACGGTCAGCGAAATATCGTGCAGCACTTCATGTCCCCCGCGACGCACCCGCAGGTGCTCGACGGTGATCGCCGGGGACGAATCGGGGTTCGCCACGTCCACCTCTCACGTCACACGGCCGGCGAGGTTATTCACCGAGCGTTGAATTCATTATGTGTTGAATTCTGCCCGGGGTCCGGTCGCGACGCAAGAGGGGATCAGTGGTGATCGCGCGGTGGCGCTGCGGCGGTGCCGCCCGGCTCGATCACGCAGCCGTCCGGACCGCAGGTCTCGCCGTCGCCGAGCACCTGCAGCGCGGGGGCCTGATCTGCCCATGCCCGCTCCAGTGCCTGCGTGAACACCTCCGGCGGCTGAGCCCCCGATACGCCGTAGGTGCGGTCGAAGACGAAGAACGGCACGCCGGTCGCACCGAGTTCGGCGGCGGTCTGTTCATCGGCGCGCACCGCCTCGGCGTAGGCCCGCGGGTCGTCGAGGGTCGCGCGCACCTCGGCCGCGTCCAGCCCGGCTCGCGAGGCCAGCTCGATCAACCGTTCCCGGTCCCCGAACACCGGCCGCTCGTCGGCGAAATTGCCCTCGTACAACGCGTCGAGCAGTTCTTCCTGCCGCCCGCGCTCCAGTGCGAAGTGCAGCAGCCGATGCATGTCGAAGCTGTTGCCGAAGTCGCGTCCCTCGGTGCGATAGGGCAGGCCGACGGCCTGCGCCTGGGCCGCGATGCCGCGTTCGTTGGCGGCTGCCTGAGCCTCGCTGATGCCGTACTTCTCGGCGATATGGGCGACCACGGGGCCGCTGTGCCCGGCCGGCAGTATCGGATCCAGCTCGAAGGATCGATGCACGACCCGCACCTGGTCGCGGTGCTCGAAACCGGCCAGTGCCTGCTCGAAGCGCCGCTTGCCCAGGTAGCAGAACGGGCAGTTGATATCGGTCCAGATCTCGACCTGTACGGCCATGGTCACCTCATTCGCGTCTTCCGAAAGTCCTGACATGTCAACCGGGCGGGTATCCGGCCTGTTCCCGGGGGTGTGACCGGCATCACATCGGGGCGTGTCACGAAAGTCGCGGCCGACTTGTCCCATCACCGAATCGCACAGTCGACCCGCCGCGAAAGGACAGGACCATGAGCGACACCCAGCGCAGTGATCGGAAGACCCAGCGCAGCAACCACGAGACTCGGTTCGAGCCGGACGCCGGGCGTCAGCACGAGATCGTCGTCCTCGGCGCCGGTTACACCGGAATGCTGGCGGCGATCCGGCTCGCGCGCCGCACCCGCAAGCAGGCGGTGCACATCACGCTGGTCAACCCGTCGGACCGGTTCACCGAACGGCTGCGTATGCATCAGGTCGCGGCCGGCGCCGAACTCGCCGATCACCGGATCCCGGACCTGCTGGCCGGAACCGGTGTGGCCTTCCGCCGCGCCTCCGCCACCGCGATCGATCCGGTTGCCCATCGCGTGATCTGCGACGACGGCGTCGAACTCGGCTACGACACCTTGGTCTACGCCCTCGGCAGCCGCGCCGATACCACCACTGTGCCGGGTGTGGCCGAGCATGCGTGGACCCTCGACGATCCGCGCACGGCGCATCGGATGTCGCAGCGTCTCGCCGAACTCGAGGCCGGCGGGGGAGCGGTCGCGGTCTGCGGCGGTGGTCTCACCGGCGTCGAGGCCGCCACCGAAATCGCCGAATCCCACCCCGGCCTCACCGTCACCCTGATCAGCACCGGTGAACCCGCCGCCATGCTGGGCGAGGGCCCGCGCGCCTACGTCGAGCGTGCGCTGGACCGCCTGAACATCGTGCGCCGCAGCGGAACTCGCGTCACGAAGGTGCTGCCCGACGCAGTGCGCCTGGACAGCGGCGTGATGGTGCCCGCCGGGCTGACGCTGTGGACCGCGGGAGTGCGCGTAGCCGCCGTGGCCGCCGCGGCCGGCATCACCACGGATGTGGCGGGGGCCGTCGTCACCGACCCGACTTTGCGGTCGGTCTCGCATCCGGACATCTACGCCATCGGTGATGCCGCCGCCATCACCCAGCCGTGGGGGCGGATGCACGGCACCTGCCAGAGCGGTATGCCGACCGCGGCCTACGCCGCGGACGCCATCGCGCGGCGGCTGCGCGGAAAGTCGGTGCGGCCGTTCCGGTTCGGATACTTCCATCAGCCGGTCAGCCTCGGCCGCCGCGATGCGGTCATCGGATTCACGCGCGCCGACGACAGCCCCCGCCGCGCCTACCTGAAGGGCCGCGCCGCGGTGCGCTACAAGGAGTTCGTGAGCAGCAGCCCGGTCCCGACATTCCGGCTGAGCCGCCGCGCCAATGTGTCGGTCACGCTGTCGCGTGGGGGACGCGCGACGCGCGCGGCCGGCCGGATCGCGGCGTGAAGGACCTGCCCCGATATTGCGGGCCCTCGAGCGATCGGGAGAGGATGAGCGCATGGACGGTGACGCCGAGGACGCCGGTGCGGTGACCGCGCGGCCCGCGGACCCACCGGCGGGCCCCGGCGATGCGTTCGACACGCATCGCCGGCTGCTGTTCGCCACCGCGTATCAACTGCTCGGCAGTGTGGCCGACGCCGAGGACGTGCTGCAGGACGCCTGGCTGAAATGGCACGAGGTCGACCGGGAGCGGGTCCGCCACCCCAAGGCCTACCTGGTGCGGACGGTCACCAACCTGTCGCTGAACCGGCTCACCAGCGCCCGCGCGGTACGCGAAACCTATGTCGGCCCGTGGCTGCCCGAACCGCTGCTCAGCGAACCCGATGCCACCGACCGTGTCGAAATCGTCGACACGGTGTCCACGGCCATGCTGGTCGTGCTGGAGACACTGGGCCCGGTCGAACGGGCGGTGTTCGTGCTGCGCGACGTCTTCGGATTCTCACCCGCCGAGATCGCCGGTTTTCTCGATCGCCCCGAGCCGACCGTCCGGCAGATCTCGCATCGCGCCCGCAATCATGTGCAGGCCCGCCGTCCCCGCTACGACACCGATCCCGTTGCGCGGCAGGAGATCACCGAGCGGTTCCTGGCGGCCGCCGACGGCGGCGACGTCAACGCGCTGATGCAGCTGCTGGCCCCCGACGTCACCCTCTGGAACGACGGCGGCGGCAAGGTCACCGCGGCCCGCCGGCCGTTGCACGGCCCCGACCACGTCGCCCGCTGGCTGCTCGGTGTGCTGGCCAAACCCATCCTGACCGGAATCCGGATGCGGGCCGCGGTGCTGAACGGCGAACTGAGCGTGGTCGGCGAGATCGGCGGATTCCCGGTCGGCGCGCTCACCTTCGACATCCTCGACGGTCGGGTGCAGAACCTGCGCTTTCAGGTGAACCCCGACAAACTCGCCGGGCTGCGCCCGCCGCGGTAGAGCCGCTACCACTGATTCGCCCGAAATGTCCTGTGCGGCTATGGGATGCGCTATTTTTGTCATCCGCCGGGACAGTTCCGGCCGAAATTAGAATGGTAGGAGTTTCACAAGTGCACAGCGTAGCGAGCCGCACCCGTCGCACCACCCTGACCGGCTGGCTGCTTGCCGCCGGTGTCGGCTTTGCCGCCGTCTTCGCCCCCACGGCGACCGCGACCGCCGCCCCGGCCTTCATCTCCTGCCCCGCAGGCGATTACGAGAACGTCGACCACGCCTGCGTCCCGCGTCCCGGCTCGGATCCCGACGGCGCGACCGCGCAGTGCGGCGACGGCACCTACAGCTACAGCCGCCACCGCAGCGGAACCTGCTCCCATCACGGCGGTGTCGAGCGCTGGCTCTGACCGAGCATGGTCCACGGCGGGCGTGGCGTCGGTCACCACGGGTGCTCGAGTAAGAATGAGAACCCGTGTCTGCCGAGGAACTCGCCGTGGAACCGCTGGCCGCCGCTCGCCGCGTACTGGGCGCGACGATGCGGTCCGGCCCGGTCGCCGTGCGCATCGTCGAGGTCGAGGCGTACGGCGGTGACCCGGCCGGACCGTGGCACGACCCGGCGGCCCACTCCGGCCGCGGGCGCACCCCGCGCAACGCCGTGATGTTCGGTCCGCCCGGCGTGCTCTACGTCTACTTCAGTTACGGCATGCACACCTGCGTGAACGTCACCAGCGGCCCCGACGGCGTCGCCAGTGCCGTGCTGCTGCGGGCCGGCGAGGTGATCGAGGGCCACGAGGTCGCGCGCTCCCGGCGCCCCGCGGCCCGCGCCGATACCGATCTGGCGCGCGGGCCCGGCAACTTCGGCAGTGCCCTGGGAATTTCGCTCTCCGACTACGGCACCGCCCTGTTCGACCCCGCGGCGCCGATCAGATTGGAATTGGGCCCCGAGATCACCGACTCCGCCGCGATCGGGGTGGGCCCCCGCGTCGGCGTGAGCCTGGCCGCCGACCGCCCGTGGCGGCTGTGGTTGCGCGACTCCCCGGCGGTCTCGGCCTACCGCCGCAGTCCGCGCGCCCCGGAGGCCGGGCGGTCGGCCTGAGCGGTCAGCTCGTCAACTCGGCGCGGATCCGCCCGCGCTGCGCCGCCGCGATCGTCGCCGCCGATTCGGCCGCCGCGACGGTATCGGCGACGCCGAGCGTCCATCGAACGTCACCGCCGACCCGGAACTCGCCGTAGACCACGTATTCCGCACCCGCGCCGGCGGGCAGCCGATGGTGGGTAGCCTGCAAAGGCTCGATCGAGATGCCCTGTGCGGCAAATATTTCTGTGAGCCGACTGGCATCGGCGGCCGTGCAGGTCGTCTCGACCTCGGCCCCGGCATTCGGCGCGGTGATCACGACGTCGCCGGACTCGCCGAATCGCCAGTGGATCCGGCCTCCGGCGCAGTCGATACCGTCGCCGGTCGGGCCGTACACCTGCTGCAGCAGCTCCCACAACCACCGCGCACCCACCTCGGCGCCGGTGTCGTCGGTATGGCGTTGCACATGCCGCGCGAAGTCGATCTGCAACCGTCGCGGCAGCTCCAGTCCGTATCCGGTCTGCAGCAGATACGCGATACCGCCCTTGCCGGACTGTGAATTCACCCGGATCACCGCCTCGTAGCTGCGTCCGACATCCGCCGGGTCGATGGGCAGATACGGCACCTGCCACTCGATCTCGGATTCCGGCACCCCGGCCAGCTCGGCCCGCCGGCGATGGTCGGCGAAACCCTTCTTGATCGCATCCTGGTGCGTCCCGGAGAACGCGGTATAGACCAGATCGCCGACGTAGGGGTGTCGCTCCGGGATCGGCATCCGCGTGCAGTACTCGACGGTGCGGCGAATGCCGTCGATATCGGAGAAATCGATCATCGGGTCCACACCCTGGGTGTGCAGATTCAGGGCCAGCGTCGCGATGTCGACGTTTCCGGTGCGCTCACCGTTGCCGAAGACGCAGCCCTCCACGCGCTGGGCTCCGGCCAGCATCGCCAATTCCGCGCAGGCGATGCCGGTGCCGCGGTCGTTGTGCGGATGCACCGACAGGATCACACCGTCGCGGCGGCTCAGATTGCGATCCATGTATTCGATCTGGTCGGCGTAGACATTGGGCGTGGCCACCTCGACCGTCGCCGGCAGATTCAGCACCACCGGGCGCTGCGGGCTCGCGTCCCACAGCTGCGTCATCGCATCGCACACCTCCAGCACGAAATCCGGTTCGGTGAGCATGAAAACCTCGGGGGAGAACTGGAATCGCAGATTCGGCCGGTCGCCGGCCGGCCGCGCGATCTCGCGGCCGCCCGCGAGGATCATCTCCGCCACCTCGGCCCGGGACCGCCCGAGCACGACATCGCGCCACAGCGGCGCGGTCGCGGTGTACATGTGGATCACCACGTCGTTGGTGATCCCTTCCACCGACTCCAACGTCCGCGCGATGAGATCGGCACGGGCCGGGGTGAAGACGACCAGGGTGACGTCGGCGGGCGCGAGCTCGGCGTCGCGGATCAGGCGGACGAAGTCGAAATCGGTCTGCGAGGCACTCGGGTAGCCGACCTCGATCTCCTTGTAGCCGATCGCGACCAGCATCTCGAAGAATCGGCGCTTGCGCACCGGATCCATCGGTTCGGCGAGGGCCTGATTGCCGTCGCGCAGGTCGACCGGCACCCACAGCGGGGCGGATTCGAGGCGTTTCGAGGGCCAGTTGCGCTCGGTCAGCGGCACCGAAACTCGGTGATACACATCGTGATAACGATCCGAGGGCATGGCGGAGGGGCGCTGGCGATTCCAGCGGGGAGTGTGGTCGGGCACGGGATCGGCCTTCTGCGTCGGAGGTGTCGACCGGCGCAGCCCAGCAACCCGCGGGCAGGGTGCCGGTCGTTCAGACCCCGCCGCGGCGGCCGAGGAGAAGCAGTCCCTGTCCCATGTCGGCTACCATAGCGAGTGACAACTCCTCAGACAAGTAGAGAGGTGAGGGCCGATGGTGACCGTGCAGAGGCAACCGCTGGCGGCCCAGGCCGCTCAACTCCTGCTCGACCGGATCCGCTCGGGTGAATGGCCGCTGGGACACAAACTGCCGGGCGAGACGACCCTCGCGGTCCAGCTGGGCGTGGGACGCTCCACGCTGCGCGAGGCGATCCGGGAACTGTCCGGTCAGGGCGTGCTCGAAAGCCGCCAGGGGGCAGGCGTTTTCGTCACCGCGCTGGAGGTGGCCGAAGACTGGGACGAGGTGCTGCGCCGTGCCGACATCGCCGCCGTCATCGAGGCCCGCATCGCCATCGAGGCCGAAGCCGCGGCTCTGGCGGCGCAGCGGCGCACCCCCGCCGACCTGCGGATCATGCGGAAGGCGCTGGCGGTGCGTGCCGGATCCGACGATTCGGTCGACCATCTCGTCGACGCCGATACCGCCTTTCACCGCACGGTGATCGCGGCGGCGCACAACGAGGTGCTGTTGCAGTTGTTCGACGCCTTCGTCCCGCGCGTGCACCGCGCGATGACGCAGATGCTTCGCATGCGGCCGATGGCCGATCCCGCCGCGGACCATCACGCCCACGAGGTGCTGTTCGAGGCGATTCGCGATCGGTCGGCCGAGACGGCGGCCACGGCCAGCCGGGTGCACCTGAGCGCCCTGAGATCCGCTTTCTCCTGACCGATGAATTCTTCCGGGGTGGCCCGTCTTCTGTGGTGAGCGCGCTCGAACCGACACCGAGCATCCGGAAGGACACCGAATCATGACCGCCATCACCGCCTCCGCCCCGTCCGTCGCCACTCGTCCCGGCAAGATCCGCACGCGCGTGCTGTGGATCCTGCAGATCGTGCTGGGCCTGTTCTTCGTCATCGCCTCGGGACTGCCGAAGGTGGTCGGCCAATCCGACGCCGTCCGCATCTTCCACGACATCGGCTGGGGCGACTGGTTCCGCTATTTCACCGGCCTGGTGGAGATTTCGGGCGGTATCGGCCTGCTGGTGCCGCGCCTGTCCTGGCTCGCCGCCGCCGGACTGTCGATCACCATGGTCTGCGCGGCCGCTACCCAGGCCTTCGTCATGGACGCCCCGGCCGGCGCGATCTTCCCGCTGGTCCTGATGGCGGTCTTCGCCTGGATCGCCTACGAACGCCGCCCCGCACACTGAACTCGCACCCGCCCGATGGGGCCCGCTCCGGAAAACACCGGCGCGGGCCCATCGACATGCCGGCTGAAGGCTCGTCAGCCGCCTGCTCCGGCGTCCCGTTCCGGTTCCGCCGCAAGGGTTTCGGTGCGCCGATGCATACCGGGGCTGACCCCGTAACGCCGTTTGAACGCGGCACTCAGACTGAACGCCGTTCCGTAACCGACCTGCCGCGCGATCGACTCGATGGTGGCGTCGGTCCCGCGCAGCAGGTCCGCGGCTCGCGCCAGCCGCCATTCGGTGAGGTAGGCGATCGGCGGATCCCCGACGAGTTCGGTGAACCGGCGCGCGAGCGCCGCCCGGGACGCGCCGACGGTCGCCGCCAGCTCGGCGACCGTCCAATCGTGGGCGGGATTGTGCTCGAGCAGCCGCAACGCCTGGCCCACAACGGGATCGGCGTAGGCGCTGTACCACTGCGGCGCCTCCGCCCGTGCGAACCAGGTGCGCAGTGCGGCGATGGTCAGCAGATCCAGCAGCCGGTCGAGCACGGATGCCTGCCCGGGGATGTCGCGGCCGGCTTCGTCGACCAGCAGGCCGAGCAGACGTTCGTCGACCTCGTGACCGTCGAGGACGGCCCGCGGCGGCAGTGCGCGCAGCAGACGGTCGCTGACCGTGCCGGCCACCTCGTAGGTTCCGGTCAGCAGCGCGGTGGTTCCGGCCGCGTTCGTCCCCCAGCTGCGAACCCCGAGATCCCATGTCTCACAGAGCAGTTCACCGCCCGGAGTGGTCGTGGTCTGCCCGGGGTGAACGATCGCCTGCGGCGGGGTCGACGGTTCGTCGGCCACCGTGTACGGATCCGGACCGCGCAGAATCGCGACCGCACCTTCCTCGAGCCGGATCGGATCGTCGCCGTCCGGTACGAGATAGGCGTATCCACGGGTCACCACCACCACCGTGAGCGGCGCCCGGTCCTGGATCCGCAGCGACCACGGCGGGTCCAGCAGCGAGCGCATCACGAACGCACCGCGAGCGCGCGGGCCGTCGAGCAGGTCGGCGAGGGCATCCATGCCACGACGATCGCGCATGGCGGCCGGTGCGGCAACCGGCTTCCCAGCACCGGCGGGGCGACGGAACCCCGGGAAATCACGCACGATCACCGGCATCGCCGATCACCCGCGCGGCACACCGGCCGGCTCGCCACCGTCGGTCACGGGCCAGCCGCCCTCGGCCGCGGTCCGGCGGGCATAGTCGGCGAACGATCGCGGCTCCCGCCCCAATGCCCGCTCGACACCGTCGGTGACGGCGGTGTTGCGGCCGTCGAGAACCGTGCCGAACAGATAGGTCAGCGAGTCGACCACTTCCCGAGGCCGTCCCATCTCCGACATCGCGGCGGCGTATTCGTCGAGGCTCACCGGCCGATACCCGATCGCGCGACCGGTAGCGGCGGCGATCGTGGCCACCGCCTCGGCGAAGGTCAGTGCCTGCGGCCCGGTCAGTTCGTAGATCTCACCGGTATGCCCGTCCTCGGTGAGTGCGGCGACAGCGACATCGGCGATGTCCTCGGCGTCGACGAACGGCTCGGCGACCGTATCGGCGGGCAGTGTCACCTGTCCGGTCGCGATCTCCTCGGCGAGAAAATCCTCGCTGAAGTTCTGTGCGAACCAGCTGCACCGCACCACGGTCGTGGCCAGGCCGCTGCGCAGGGCGATCTCCTCACAACGCTGCGCTTCCGGCTCGCCCCGGCCGGACAGCAGAACCAGTCGCCGCACCCCGGCCCGGCGTGCCACCGCGGTCAGTTCTCTCACCGCCTCGTCGGCGCCCGGGGCGGCAAGATCCGGCTGGTAGGTCAGGTAGACGGATCGAGCGCCGTCCAGGGCGGCCGCCCAGGTCGTCCGGTCCTCCCAGTCGAACGGGATCGCCGTCGAACGGGAGGCCGGGCGCACCTCGATGCCGCTCTCGGCCAGACGCGCCACGACCCGCCGACCGGTCTTCCCGACGCCACCCAAGACGACGACGGGGCCCACGGCCGTGTGGTCGGGGCCGGTCTTCGGGGTGGACGTGCGGTCGGTGCCGGCGTCGGCGGAAACCGTTGTGGTGCCGTGGGTTTCGTTGTCGATCATGGTGTTCTCTGTCATGTATCGAGTACATCCGGATCCGAGGCGATCGGCCATGGCCCGGACGCTCGCACACATACGCACGCGTCCACGCTCCGCTCGCGGACTGCCCAGCCGATGATCGTCGAGCATCGGCCGGGCCCCCGACGCATCGGCGCGGTTCATTCCTGACCGAACGGCCCGCCCGGCCCGGACATCGCCGACCCAGCGCAGCCGAGCGGGCTCGGTGCGGAAAGATGGGAGGGCGTGAGCGCCGACATCATCGACGAACTGACCTGGCGTGGGCTGATCGCACAGTCCACGGATCTGGACGCCCTGCGGGCCGAAACGGCGAAGGGCCCCATCACCCTGTATGCAGGTTTCGACCCCACCGCGGCGAGTCTGCACGCGGGCCATCTCGTTCCGCTGCTCACGCTCAAACGCTTCCAGCAGGCCGGACACCGCCCGATCGTCCTGGCCGGCGGCGCCACCGGTCTGATCGGTGACCCCCGCGACGTGGGGGAGCGGGTGATGAACTCGACCGATACCGTCGCCGAGTGGGCCGACCGGATCCGCGGCCAGCTGCAGCGTTTCGTCGACTTCGACGATTCGCCGACCGGCGCGATCATCGCCAACAATATGGACTGGACGGGCAACCTCAGCGCCGTCGACTTCCTCCGCGATATCGGCAAGCACTTCTCGGTGAACGTGATGCTGGCGCGGGATACCGTCAAACGCCGCCTCGACGGCGACGGCATCTCCTACACCGAATTCAGCTACATGCTGTTGCAGGCCAACGACTTCGTACAGCTGCGCCGCGCCCACGCCTGCCGCCTGCAGGTCGGCGGCTCCGATCAGTGGGGCAACATCATCGCCGGCGTCGAACTCAACCGCCGCCTCGACAGCGAGCAGGTCCACGCCCTGACCACCCCGCTGGTCACCTCCGCCGACGGTAAGAAGTTCGGCAAGTCGACCGGCGGCGGCAGTCTCTGGCTCGATCCCGAGATGACCAGCCCGTACGCCTGGTACCAGTACTTCGTGAACACCGGCGACGCCGACGTGATCCGCTACCTGCGCTGGTTCACCTTCCTCGACCGGGAGGAACTGGCCGAACTCGAGACCGCGACCGCCGAACGTCCGCATGCCAGGGAAGCGCAGCGTCGCCTGGCCGCCGAGATGACCACGCTCGTGCACGGCGAGGCGCACACCCGCGCGGTGCAGCTGGCCAGCCAGGCGCTGTTCGGCCGCGGCGATCTGCACGATCTGGACGAAGCGACACTCGGTTCCGCGCTGGCCGAAGCCGCGGGTGAGGGCATTGTGGCGGAGGCCGGCCCCGAATCGACGATTGTGGATCTGCTGGTCGCCTCGGGACTCTCGGACAGTCGTGGCGCAGCTCGCCGGGCGGTCGCCGACGGTGGCGCCTCGGTGAACAACGTCCGCATCTCCGATCCGGAGTGGATGCCCGCCGACACCGACTACCTGCACGGACGCTGGTTGGTTTTGCGGCGCGGCAAGAAGAACTTCGCCGGCGCCCGCCGAGCCGGGAGCTGATCTGGCCATGACCTGAGTCACATCCGTGTGATTCGGGTCGGTCACCGGCCCGGAGCCGGGCCGGTGACCTGCGAAAATGCGAGCCGACGTGGCGATTTGACGTTCTGTTCTCCGCCACGTAACTTATTCCAAGTCAGAGCGACACGGACACCGACCCGGAGCCGAGAGGCCCGGGACAACGAGGTCGGACGAGGAGCGCCTGACGGCCAGTGGGACCCAGAGATCGTGAGTTGACTTCGCGAGCTTCAGTGGTTAGGCTGGAAAAGTTGCCTCTCAAGAAGGTCGGTTAACCGGCCGGACTGTTTGTGCGCC